>JABUSD010000232.1 GCA_021442845.1 Holdemanella sp. | reverse complement strand
TATCCAATTACTTTATCAAACAGGATGATGTCCGTTTACTAGAAAGAAAAGATTATATCTACGGACCAAAAGAAAACGGATATAGAAGTTTACATCTAATAATAGAAACACCTATCTATCTGGCAGAAGAAAAGAAATGGGTTAAAGTTGAAGTACAATTTAGAACGGTTGCGATGGATTTCTGGGCAAGCTTAGAACATAAACTGCGTTATAAAAAAGACTTGCCAGAAGAAAGATTAAAAGAAATTGATGGCGAACTCTTACAGTGTGCCATGGTATGCGCTGAATTAGATAGAAAAATGCAGAACATTAAAGATAGTCAGACAAAGAAGAAGGAAGAATTATAATAAATCCTTCTTTTTTATTTATGTTATAATCATGATATGAGAGAAAGAACAGTAAAAGCAAGTACTGTAGAAACAGTACATCTAATTCGTAATGAAGATCTGAACAATGCCCAACGCCTTCATGGAGGACGATTAGCACTGTGGATTGATGATGTAGCCGCTCTAGTTGCGGTAAGACATTCCGGTATGAAGGTTACAACCGCATCCATTGATAACCTTCGCTTTTTAAGGCCTGTATATCTTACTGATATTGTAGTCATTATCGGAAAACCTACCCATGTAGGAAATACATCCATGGAAATTAAAGTAGAGACATATGTAGAGCATTTAAATAGAGAAAGGGAACTTGTCAATAAAGCCTACTTTACATTAGTTGGATTGGATGAAAACGATAAACCATCCCCGCTTCCAAAACTTGTTTTGGAAACAGAAGAAGATCAGGTAGAATGGGAAAACGCAGAAATTAGAAGAGCCTTAAGGAAGGAACAACGCGAAATGGGTTTCAATTTCTACGAATAAAAAGAGAAGCAGTATGCGGCTTGCATACTGCTTTGTTTATTCAATCCAGAACTTTTCTTCATTTGAATTTAAAGCTTTTAGAAGTTTATTTTCCAATTCCTCATAAGAAATCAAGTCTTTTAATACGATGACTCTTGGGTATTCTTTAAGTGTTCGAACCACATCCAGACCAGCGATGAACAAATCCGCTCTGTATGGGGCAATCTCCGATAGTGATGCGTGTTCCACTGAAATACCTTTAATACCATTAGCCTCTAATACATTTTCTATATTTAGGCGAACAAGAAGGGAACTCCCTAATCCATGTCCACAACAGCATATAATTCTGTTGATTTTTTTCATTTTTACTTCCTCAAACTTCTAAAACATTCAAACAACTTAAGATATATTAAATTGTTTCTTTAACCTTATTATATAGTGCTTCTGCAGTTAAGCCAAATTCTTTTTGTAGGAAATCAGCTGAACCAACCTGACCAAAACGATCTTCTACACCGACACGTTTAAACTTAACACATACGCCTTCTTCAGCATATGTTTCCGCAACACAACTTCCCAATCCACCGATAATAGAGTGGTTTTCGAAAGTGAATACAGCTTTCTTTCCAGCTGCTTCCTTAATAGCCAATTCCTTATCGAAAGGTTTGATTGTGAACATATCGATAACTTCTACAGAAATTCCATCTGCTTCTAACATTTCAGCAGCATCTAATGCATCATTGACAACCTGTCCGCTTGCGATGATTAAAACATCTTTTCCTTCTTTAAGGATATTTCCTTTTCCTAATTCAAAAGTCGATCCTTGTTCATATAGACGACGGCATCCTTTACGACCTGCACGGAAATAATGAACACCTTCACTCTTTGCCACTTCACGAACAATCCATTCCAGCTGAACATCATCAGCAGCATCCAATACTAGAGCTCCTGGAATCGTTCTCATCAATGCCATATCTTCAAAACTAGTGTGTGTTCCACCATTTGCAGCTACAGTAAATCCTGGATCCGATCCATAAATATTGATTGTGTTGAAAGCATAGGCACCTGATAAATATACCTGGTCCATAGCACGACGTGTTGCGAATGGCGCAAATGTATGAATATATGGTTTATACCCTAATGATGACATACCACATGCTACACCAACCATATTGGCTTCTGAAATACCACATTGGATGAACTTGTCCGGGTGTGTTTTCAATAAAGCTGTTGTTCCTGAAGCGCCTCCTAAGTCCGCTTCCAGCATAACAACTTTATCATCTGTATTCATCATATCTGCAACCGTTTCAACAACGACTTTACGTAATTCTTTTCCTGGTGCTTTTCTATCATTTACTAAAGAGAACATATTAAGCTTCCTCCTTTTCAATAAATTCCTTATAGGCAACAATTGCCTTCTTTGCTTCTTCTGTTGCTTCTCCACTGAATTTAATTGAGTGGTTTGATACCATTTCTTCAAAATAAGAAACAGACTGTCCTTTTACAGAATCCAGTACAATACATACTGCTGAATCCTTTACAGTTTTAGCAGCATCAATGGCAGCATCAATAGCTTCCATATCATTTCCCTTAACGACCTGTGTATTGAATCCAAATGCCTTCATCTTTTCAGGGATACTGAATGGTTCTAATACATCTGTTAGATATCCATCTAACTGACGTTTGTTCCAGTCAATAATCACAATACAGTTATTCAATCGTTTACCTGCAATATATTGGAACGCTTCCCAGCACTGTCCTTCATTTAATTCACCATCACCAACAATCAAGTATGTATAAGCATCCATTCCACTTAATTTCTGTGCAGTGGCAATACCTGCAGCTGTACTTGTTCCCTGACCTAATGAACCTGTTGTCATATCAACACCTGGAGTTTTTGTTCTGTCAGGATGAGAAGGCAACTTTGTTCCTCCCTGATTTAATGTAGCTAACCATTCTTTAGGGAAGAATCCTTTTTCTGCTAGCGTTGAATACCAGACAGGACCTGCATGTCCTTTTGATAATACAACCTGATCTCTATCTAATTTTTTAGGATTTGCAGGATCAACATTCAATTGTTTTCCATATAATACCGCAAACAATTCAACACATGACATTGATCCACCTAAATGTCCTTGTCCAAAATTCATTAACATTTCAAAAATATCGATACGAACCTTTGCACATAACACTTCTAATTCTTTTAATGTTTTTGCTTCCATAAACAAATTCCTCCTACGTAATATAATAAAGATTGTTATACCTTTTTTCAAGGACAAAGCCATTCAATATATTGTGCAATTATTGGCAAATCATTTATTCTTTGCACAAAAAAAAGAACGAAATTTTCATTTCGTTTCTTTTCCAATCTATTAGTCAATAATCTGGAATTCATCTGCTTCTGTAGAAAAAGCAATTTGTAATTTATCTGTCAATTCTTTCATTGACATAATTTTCTTTAAACAGATTACACGTGGATAGTTCTTTACCTGTGGATAGATATCTTTACCAACAACAAATAAGTCAGCTGCTTTAGGATTAACTTCTGATAATGATGTGTGTGCAGCTGTTACACCTGTAATACCCATGTTTTTTAATGCTTTTTCAATGTTCATCTGTACCATCATAGATGATCC
>JABUSD010000244.1 GCA_021442845.1 Holdemanella sp. | reverse complement strand
ATGGAAGTTGAGTATTTTCGTTATGTCATAAAATTCTTTTTAAAGGATAAAGAAAAGGAAAATAAGAAGGTTCACTACATCCGTTTTGGCTTTCATAAGCCATTGTTAGAGACAACGGATCATATCATTGTTCATGAATTAGATCCTACCATTGGTTTTGAAAAGTTTACGGTTAATATCTATAAGATTATTATGGAAGCGGGTAAGGAATCGTATTTTATCTTTGATAATATCTCTATATTAGGAGAATATTGGAATACCGATCTGATGTTAGGGAACTTCTTTCAGGCAACGTGTCCTGTTTTAACTTATATGGAAGATGTTACAATCTTTCCGCTTCGAAGAGGGGAACATTCTTTTGACTGTATTGAAAAGATTCGTGAAAATACCCAGATCTTTTTAGATGTCTTTCATAAAGAACCTTACTATTATGTAACACCATTAAAGGTACAGGATCGTTATAATGGACAGATGTTTTTAACGCATCGATTGGATAGGGAAAACAATTTTTTACCACTAACATATTCAACTTCGCTGGCACGTTATTATTCAGCAGTGGATGATGCCGGACCTGGAGAGCAGCTGCAGGATAGCTGGGATCGTTATTTTATTGCTATGCAGCTAAACTACGCCAACCGTGAAATCAGTGAAGAAGATAGAGTAAGAATGTGTGATATGCTGATGACAAGTGATGAAAGAATGGCATCACTGATTAAGAAGCATTTTAAGACACGGGATTTTTTAAGAGTGCATTCCAGAATGGTGGGAACCGGAAAGATTGGTGGGAAAGCCTGTGGTATGCTTCTAGCCAGACAGATTATTCAGAATCAAAAACCGGAAGTGGCGGAACATTTTGAACCACATGATTCCTACTTTGTTGGATCGGATATCTACTATACCTATATCATTCATAATAAATTCTGGGATTTATGGTTAAAACATAAATCCCAGCCAGAGAATTTAGAAATCGCATCCAGAATCAGTGAAAAGATGATGAAAGGAAAATTTCCTGCTTCTATTCGTGCCCAATTTAAACGATTACTGGATTATTATGGTACATCTCCTGTCATTGTCCGTTCCTCTTCTTTCTTAGAAGATGGATTTGGAAATGCCTTTGCGGGTAAGTATGAATCGGTATTTGTATTAAACAAAGGTTCATTGAATGAAAGATTACATGAATTTGAAGAAGCTATCCGTGTTGTCTATGCCTCTACAATGTCACCAAGTGCCTTGGAATATCGACGAAGACGAAATTTATTGGAAGTTGATGAACAGATGGCCTTATTGGTGCAGCGTGTATCAGGATCGCGTCTAGGTTCCTATTATATTCCAATGGCAGCCGGTGTAGGATATTCCTATAATTCCTATCCATGGTCGGATGAGTTAGATCCAAATGCAGGAATGCTGCGTCTTGTTGCAGGACTTGGAACTCGTGCTGTGGATCGTACACCTGGTGATTATCCTCGTCTTGTATCGCTGGATAAACCTTCCTTTAGGACCCACAACAATGCAGGGGCAAGACAGAAATATTCCCAGCATAAGATGGATGTGCTTGATTTTGATGAAAACAGACTGACAAGCAAATATGCGGATAAGCTTTATGAGTCTATTCTTCCATGGCAAAGAAAACTGATCTATTCGCACAATATGGAAGCGGAATGGATGTTTAGAGAACGTGGAATCAAACGCCAGGTATTCTATGTTGACTGTGAAAATCTTGTCAAGGATGAAACCTTCACTTCCAGCATGCAGAAAATATTATTAACGTTGCAAAAGGAATATGAATCACCTGTAGATATCGAATATACAATTAATACATCCGAAGAAGGGGATACAATGATCAATTTGCTTCAATGTAGACCTTTAATGGCTATGCAGCAGGGAAAAATTCAGCTTCCTGATGTAAAAGAAAAAAATATGTTCCTGCATATCAAAGAAAATGCGATAGGTTCCTCTCGTAAAGGCAATGTGGATGTCATTGTGCATGTAGATCCATATGCCTATTACACCTTGAATTACAATTCAAAGCCAAATGTTGCTAGAGCCATTGGTAAGATCAATCAGTATTTCACCGATAAAGGACTCAATATGTTTTTGATTACGCCAGGTCGTATCGGTACATCCTCTCCAGAATTAGGTGTACCTGTATCCTTTGCGGAAATCAGTGAATTCAATGCGATTATGGAGGTTGCCTATTCCAAGGTTGGCTATATGCCAGAATTATCCTTTGGTTCCCATATGTTCCAGGATCTGGTAGAAGCTGAAATCTTATATATCGCCTGCATGGAATCTTCCCAGACAAAAACATATCAGCCAGATTTTTTAAACCGTTATGAAAGAATCTGCACAGAATTATTCGATGAAGAAATGAATGGCATCATCTCTGTCTATCGCTGTGATAATCTTGTCCTTGGTTATGATAATCAGTCCAGAGAAGTCATCTGTGGAATGGAATAAGAAACAATGAATGGGTAGCATACGCTACCCATTCAGTATTTCATTCACTTTTATTTCTGGCTTATCTTTCTGATTCATCAGATATTCATAAATCTGATTGGTTAGATAGGTAGGTGTAGAAGCACCTGATGTAATCGCAATTTTTGAAGCATCTTTCAAACTATCTAAATGTATATCTTCGACACTTTCTACTTTAATGATCTGTGGAATATCTGCTTTCTTTCCAATCATAGCCAGCTGTTTGGTGTTATTGCTGGTTGGATCTCCAACCACAATCAATGTGTTAAACCCCTGATTCTTTAGATTTAATATTGCCTGCTGGCGAACTCTTGTCGCATTGCAGATTTCATCATGAATCAATGCATCTGGATAGATTCTTTTAATTTCATCAAAGATTTCTTTAATGTCTAATATAGACATCGTTGTCTGGTTTGTGACAAAGATCTTTTCTTTGATATTCTTTGGAATATCTTCTATATGTTCAATTAAATAGACATTCTTTTCGTTGAGATAGATGGCTTCTGCTTCAGGATGCTTATTCTTTCCAATATAGAATACAACAAAGCCATCCTCTAATTTACTATGGACTATTTTTTGTGTGGTCAATACAAATGGACACGATGCATCCACAATCTCCAATCCTTTCTCCATTGCCTTCTGATAGACTTCCTTGCCGATGCCATGCGCTGTAAAAATCACAATTCCTTCCTGGATTTCATCCAGCAATTCCAGTCTTGTCTTGTTTTTATTGTCAACTGTACCAATTTTATAATAAGATAACGCTTTTTTTACAAATTGGTTATGGACTAAATTGCCTAAAATTGTTATAGTTTTATTCGGATTTTTTTTGCGTGTAAGAATAGCACTATCGATTGCTTTTAATACACCACCACAATAGCCTTGTGGTTTTACCATATGGATATCAAACTGTTTCATATTCATATGATACAAAATCCGTTTGTCAATTGGAAATAATTTTGACATAATAATTTGGAAAGTAGGTGATACTATGTCAAGAATTGAAGAAATTAT
>JABUSD010000212.1 GCA_021442845.1 Holdemanella sp. | reverse complement strand
ATGTCTATATTCCTTTAGGTGGTAATAGAGTTTCACTAGGGAAACATTTAAGAAATTGATTTATAGTTGCTATTACGCACAAAAAGAGGGTATGAGAAATCTTTATTAACAAAGCTTTCAACCCTCTTTTTATCTTCATATTTCAGATAATCTGAAATTATATTATATTTCTTAAATCCTTGAGTTCCTTTGCTACAACATATCTGATTTCATTATCAAGAACTTCAAAATGTTTTCTTCCACAAAGGATTTTCTTCTTTTCAGAACCTTTTAAATCTTCAAGATTGGTAGTTCCTTTTGTCTCTGTTACAAAATAAACCTTTTCCTGATTTTCATCATTAATAACTACCGCCCAGTCTGGATTGTATTTGCCTAAAGGTGTATCAACCGTAAATCTTGAAGGCAATTTAGCATACAGTACTACATCTGGATCATTTTCAGCTTCAATCGCAAAATTCTTTTCGACTTCACTATCATAGATTACATAATCAAATACATTCTTATTTGCATCGATTTCTAGAAGATTTGACCCTCTATTACCATAAAGAGCATCATCATCAAAAATAGTTTCCTGATTGTAGTATTCATCCACCTTTCTATATTGGATTCCATTTGTTAGGTTTTCCTTTTTTACGTTAAGAAGAATATTTGAAACCCGCTTTATAAAATCTTCTGGATTGACATAAAAATCATTGAATCTTGTCGATTTCACAAGAATATCAACAATAGTGCTTCTCAAAAGATCAGTTGCGTCCTGTAATCTTCTTACAACATCAGGATAGCTCTGTTTTTCAAATTCACTGATCTTTCCAAGCTGGTATTCTCTAGAACAAGAACTTGAGATTCCGCTTTTATCCATCTTCAGCTTATTTATCTCACCATCAATCTGATCCGCTTTAATTCTAGGCATCATTTTTATCTGGTTGATGGCTTCTTCCTTAAGCTTATCAATATCCATATTTACAGAATATCTAGTCTTCTGACGGATTTTATTCCATAACGTACTGAATTCTGGGCTTACCACAACTTCCTTATTTAAGGATACTTTCACTTTTTCATGAACATCTTTGATTTCAATTTCCTTTGATAATGCATCAATCCTCTGGTCTATTTTTTGGGCATATGATTCATACTTATCCGGTAAATTAAACGAACCGTTTCTCTTATCAATATAGTACTTCGTTGTCACCTTACCATTTGGTGTTAGATATTTATTATCAACAAGGAAACCAAATATTTCTTTTGAATCGCTCTGTTTTAATTCGACACGTTTGCCATCAAGCTGCTTGATCACCAATCCAGCGAATGATACTGGCTCAATAATTCCAAATTTGAAGTTATCTGTCTCCATTTCCCTCTGTAATGTGCTTGCAAAATCCTTGTACGACTCATTTGCTACAACACTCAGGACATTAATCTCGCTATTAAGAACACGTTCGCCATCCTGATTTACACAGATACGCAAACCACGACCAATCTTCTGACGCTTTGTCATTATATCATTCGATTCAACCAGTGTGCAGATCTGGAATACATTTGGATTATCCCATCCCTCTTTCAATGCAGAATGGGAGAAAATGAAACGAATTGGTTCATCAAAAGATAATAATTTTTCTTTGTCTTTCATTATCAATTGATAAGCTGTTTCATCATCTTTGCTTGAACCTGATGCACTTGAATTTTTTAATCTTCCCTTGCCATCCTGAGAGAAATATCCTTCATGAACAGAACTTCCATCTGCTGAAATGTTATATTTTTCATTTTCAAGAAGCTTCTTATACTTTGAATGCTGAATCAACTTGCTATATTCTTCCTCAAACCATCTGGCATAATCGCCTTTCTCATCATCTCTGGAATAGTCTCTATATTTGGCTACTTCATCAATAAAGAAAAGGCTTAACACTTTGATATCTCTTTTTGCATAATGGATTTCCTTATCCAAATGCATCCGTATGGTTTCTTTAATCTGAGCCTTTTTAATAGCTTCATTACTTATTTCTCCGATAGCATTTCCAAGATTTATGAATTCACCATTTACTAAAGAAACATTCTCCTCCCCTGGAAAGCAATCTATATTATCAATGATGTAATTCCCATCCTTGTAGTAATCCACCTCATTTGACAATTCCCAGATGTCATCATTCTGCTTTGCTTTAACAGATTTCTTTTCTATTGCTCCTGACTTCTTATTCTTTACATAGATTTCAATTCTGCATGAGAACCCATTCTTATCAGATACACTTAATAGTTTTACATACGGCTTAGCACTGGCATCTTTGCTGACAATAGATGCTACCTCGATGGATTTAACCAGATGCTCATTATATGCATCTACAGGTGTCAATCTATACATGAGGTTATAAGTTTTCTTATGCGTTGCAGAATAGCGTAAAGTCACCATTGGATTCAAAGAAGCAATTGCCTCCTCGGATTTCTTTGTACCATCTACAGACTGCGGTTCATCAATAATTACAATAGGGTTTGTAGAAGAAATCAGATCTATTGGCTTGTTGCCACTTAGCTTATCACTTTCCCTATGAATGATGTTTGCTTTTGTGTCCTTATTAGGGTCATCAAAACTCTTTCTAAAGGCATCAATATTGATGATCATGATTTCAACATTTATACTTGTTGCAAAGGTCTGTATTCTGTTCAGATTGTTGGAATCGTAAACAAAATAGCTGTAGATAACATTATCATATTTATCTCTGAAGTGTTCTTCTGTATTTTGGAATGATTTATATACACCTTCTTTGATTGCAATGCTTGGCACTACAATGATAAACTTTGTCATTCCATATCGCTTGTTCAATTCAAGAATGGTCTTTGTATATACATACGTTTTACCAGTACCAGTCTCCATCTCAATAGTAAAGTTCTTGCCATTAAGATCTTTGCTCATCATGATATTATGATGAGCCTGTATATTTTGCGTATTCTCCAATAAATCAGCATCAGAAATCGTAAGTCTATTAGCATGACCTATTGCATACCCCATTCCTTCGATATCTCTGGATTGTTCAGAAACATCCTGTGACATATCAATTGTAAACAATGAATCCTTGATCTGGCATCCCTCAAATAAATCACATATAGAATTTACAGCATCTGTCTGATATTGCTGTTCAACAAATTTTAATTTCATTCAGATGCCCTCCTTATATGCACTTAATATCCTGTATACCTGCTTTTTCAAGATTGTATAAAGCATTAATCTTATCATTATCATTTCTGAAACCAGATTCCATGAATATCACAGTACGAGGCTTTAATTTACAGATTTCATCTATATCGGCATTTGTAATCTCATCAACCATACATACCAATGCATAATTTAATCCAATTCTATACATTTTCTTGTTATTAATTACTATCTCTGTGACCTTTTGATTGAAAATACCATACTTAAGCATGATTTCATAAAGAACATCCTCAACTGATCTTCCCTCTTTGATAACATCTTTTGTTTTTCTTGCTTTAACATCATCAATAATTAAGAAAAG
>JABUSD010000197.1 GCA_021442845.1 Holdemanella sp. | reverse complement strand
CTTAATATAAAACGGTATAAATCTTAACTTAACATAAAAAAAGAAGGAAAAATTTTCCTTCTATTTTACTAATTCTTCAAGAATCTGGACAGCGTTTGTGGCAGCTCCTTTACGAATCTGGTCTCCACAGCACCATAATGATAGTGAATGTCCAGTTGGATCCGTCAAGTCTTTACGGATACGTCCAACATAAACTAAATCCTGATCGGTTGTATCGATTGGCATTGGGTAGATCTTGTTCTTTGGATCGTCTTTTAGAACAACACCTTTTCCTTTTGAAATCAATTCTCTTGCTTCTTCCACATTGACTTCTTCTTCGCATTCAATCCAGATGCTTTCAGAGTGGGAACGCATAACTGGTACACGGATGCATGTACAGTTGACTAGAAGATTGTCATCATGCCACATCTTACGACCTTCATTTTGCATCTTCCATTCTTCTTTTGAGATTCCATCATCATCAAAATCACCAATCTGAGGGATCAGGTTATAGGCAATCTGATAAGGGAAAGCGGTTCTTGGTGCATCTGGGTTGACCACCTGATTCTGTAAATCAGCAATTCCTTTTACACCAGCGCCTGATACAGCCTGATAAGTAGAGACAATCATACGTTTGATGTGATATTTCTTATATAATTCCTGTAAGGCAACTAAGGCGATGATTGTTGCACAGTTTGGATTGGCAATAATTCCATTGTGCTTCTTGATATCTTCTGGGTTTACTTCAGGAATGACAAGTGGTACATCCTCATCTAGACGATATGCACTTGAATTGTCCACAACGACAACTTTATTTGCCTGTGCCCATGGCATCCACATTTTTGTGATGTCATTTTCAGTGGCTCCTAATGCATAATCAACACCTTTGAAGCTGTCTTCCTTCAATTCTTCAATGACAATATCCTGTCCTTTGAATTTGACAACTTTTCCAGCTGATCGAGCGGAAGCTAACGCTTTTAAATTGATATCGAAATTTCTTTCTTCTAGACATTGAATCATCTGTTGTCCGACAGCACCTGTAGCTCCGACAACGGCCACGGTTAATTTATTCATTGATATCCTCCTTTGTTACGAATGCATCGTAAATAACCTGAATCGTACGTTTAAAGTCTTCGCATTTCACACCAACGGTGATATTGATTTCATCACTACCCTGGGCAATCATACGAATGTTGATGCGCGCATCGCCTAAAGCTGCAAATAGCTTACCAGAAGTACCTGGTTTATCGGACATATTTTTACCTACAGTAGAGATTAAAGCTAAGTCTTCCAATACATCCATCTTATCTGGTTTTAATTCAGCTTTCATACGTGCCAGCATTTCATATAAACAGTCTTCGACTTCTTTTTTCGCAATGACAATGGAGAAGGAATCGATTCCAGATGGAATATGTTCTACACTGACATTGTAATTTTCTAAAATAGAAAGGGCCCTACGGATATATCCCACTTCATTTGACATATGTTTCTTATAGATATAGATGGATAAGAAATCTTTCTTACCTGCAATACCTGTAATCGCATATGGCATCTTTGTCGTTGTTCTTTCCTGAATGATTGTTCCTTTATCCTGTGGTCTATTTGTATTTAGGATATGGATAGGAATATTCTTTTCTTTAACTGGGAAGATGGCTTCTTCATGAAGAACGCTAGCTCCCATATAGGATAATTCTCTTAATTCAGAATATGTAATATGTGTAATCTGTCTAGGATTCTTGACAATTCTAGGATCAGCCATTAAGAATCCGGATACATCGGTCCAGTTTTCATAGATATCAGCATCTAAGCATTTGGCAAGGATGGCACCCGTGATATCTCCACCACCTCTTGAGAATACCTGGATCTGTCCGTTGGCAGCACTTCCATAGAATCCTGGGAATACAAAGCGAGGGTGCTGGGCTACTTTTGCCTGTAGCTTTTTAGTAGTTGCTTCCCAGTCAATGGTCTTATCCAGTCTAAAGCGGATGATATCCTTGGCATCAACAAAGTCATAGCCTAGATATTCAGCCATCAATTTCGCACAGAAGTATTCACCACGTGATACGATTTCATCCTGATTCATATGCGCTAAATTCGCATAGAACTGATCCAAATCCTTTTCAATTGGATATTTCAGATCCAATGATTTCTTGATTTCCATGAAACGCTCTTTAATAAGATTGAATACATTATCCGCTGGTACATGATACTGTCTGTGAGCATCTAACAAGTATAGTAAATCGGTAATTTTTGTATCCGATGCATCTCTTTTACCAGGTGCACTGACAACAACGAATTTACGTGCAGTATCTGCCATTACAATGTCTTTTACTTTTTTGAACTGTGTAGAACTGGCAACACTGCTTCCTCCAAATTTTGTGATCTTTAACATATTTATCCCTTTCTGATTTTCATTACGAATGCACTAGGATCCTTTTCAAGGATTGGCTCAACAACTGCCTTTAGCTCTTTAGCAGTTATTTCCTTTGTGAATACATAATTTTTTCCATTATACTCCTTGATTTCTTCAATTTCATCCACTTTATTGTATTGATTTGTACGAATACAATATTTGGATGTTGATAAAGTATCGCTATATGTAAGACCCTTATTCAATTGAATAGGAGCATAAGGTACATTGTTCTGGATATCCAGAATATCCTGAATAATCGCATTAGCGGTTGGAAGCATACCGGCTCCCTGACCATAGAATTTCAACTGTCCAATTGTTTCTCCATATAAAGAGGTAATATTAAAGTTTGTTGAAATGTTAGCTTCTACACTGGCATTGTCTACGATATTTGGCATGACAAAGGCTTCATATTCATTGTTGACAACACTGGATTCCCCCATATACTTGATTGTCTTTCCCATTGACTGGAAATACTTGATATCATCAAAGGTTACACTTCGCATAGGGAATGTAGGGAAGATATTAATATCAATGTATGTATCATACGCAAGGGCTGATGAAATGACAATTTTGTTCTGTACATCATATCCATCGATATCAGCACTTGGATTGGCTTCCGCATACCCTAGATTCTGCGCAAGTCGTAACGCATCTTCAAAGCTTGTTGACATCTTTGTCATATGATCTAAGATGAAATTCGATGTTCCATTAAAGATACCCGATACACTCTTGATTTCATCAATTCTTCTAGCTTTGCGAATCGAAGCTAGCCATGGAATTCCTCCACCTGTACTGGCTTCAAATAAGAATTGTACATTGTTCTGTTTAGCTGTTTTCAGGAAATCATTTAAATGAGCAGCCACAACTGCTTTATTGGCAGTGACTACATGTTTCCCACTTTCTAAACACATGGTGATGAATTCAAAGGCAGGATGAATGCCGCCCATGACCTCAACCACGGTATCAATTTCGCTGTCGTTTATGATATCGTCGATGCTGTCTGTTACGATGCAGTCAAGCTCTGGTCTTGCCCTGCGGGAAAGAAGGGTTTTGACACAGGCGATGTCGGAGCGCTCATTGCAGAGTTCATAAAAAGATTTTCCTACGGTGCCGTAGCC
>JABUSD010000346.1 GCA_021442845.1 Holdemanella sp. | reverse complement strand
TTGATTTGAAGATATCATCACCTGAAAGCACATACTGTGTGGCTTGGTCAACTAATTCAGTGAAGAAAGGATGTGAAATCTTGATGTTGCTTCTGTTTTCATCTTCAACTAAGTTTCCATCAGCATTGTAAAAGTACACTTTATAGTTTTCTATGTCATGCCTTCCTTCATAGTAGGCAACACCTTTTCTTGCCATCAGCTTCTTTTCTGATTCTTTATCTTCTGTAATGAATCGAAGTATTTCCTGTGTCGATAACATGTCTTTAATCCTCTTTAACAATCCAAGGTATGAATGATGCACCTGATGGTTGATTATCAACCCACACCTTCATGCCTTGTGCGCAGAATATAGTTGATGTTTGTCCATTTGTAGATGAACATAATGTATAATTGTCAACATGAAGGTATGCAGTTCCTGAAGTGCCTGCTTTCCTTATCTGCAAATAACCATCTGAAGGTGTTGTAAATGCATTTTCAACACTTGTATAATCTCTTAAATCAACAAAGCCTTCTTCAACAGTCTGTGCCAAGGTTCTGTTTCCGCCTGTTGCACATTTGATATTTTCCCTAACCTGAATTCTTTGTTGTTTGGTCAATGTCTGTGGTTCAACACTTACAAAGTTTGATGACATCTTTGTCTTGATGTAATCTGCAACCACATTCAGTTTTCTTCTTACCCATTTTGTTTCATCATTTCTGACCACAATTTGTGTTTCATCATCAACTTCATGCGAATTGAAATCAAGATTGAACAATGCACCACTGACACCTGCGCCTGTGTTGTCAACCTTTCCATCCAACTTTTCAATAATCTGCTGATATACATCAGGTGTTGGCGGAAGAACTGCACCTGACCTTTCCTTGATGGATTCAGTCACTGCTATTTCGCAGTATGTTGTTGTATATACATCGCAGTAAACACCAACACGAATTATTCCACGTTTCAAGACAGACACAGGGATGGTGCAACTATCATTTGTAAGCATTACATCAACATAAAGACCTTTCAGATTCTCAAATCTTGCAGTCTTTGTCTTGCCATCCCATTCAGCATCAAAGTCAAAGGTTGCAGTGTAATCTGCATTGTCACCTATTACTTTTGTGCCATCGCATTTTATGATTCGCTTTTGTACTGTAAAATTCATTGTTCCACCTTCTTTAAGTCACCCAAGATGAACCCTTTCGCCATGATTCAACACCATATCGAAGGGATGCCATTGCATCATCTTGGAAGTCAACAGGCATATCAAGATATTCACCTGTCTTTTCATCCTTCTGCCATTTCCACTGCTGAAGTTCTTTGATTGTGTTCACACAGGAAGGATGCACATGAATCTTCCTTTGTTTCAGCCAATCAATCTGACCATTCACATAAGATTTATCCTTGGCATGCTTGGTCTTTTTGACAGGCTTGGCAAGGAATCCTGCATTCTTCCACATCTTGATTCTGTCAGGTTCAGCAGAATCACACCACATGACTTTGTTCTTTGGTATGTCACCATTCAAAGCCATTTCAATGATTTCTGTGGTGTCCTTCTCAAACACATATATTTCACGAAGGATGTATATATCACCATCCTTCCATCCAAGCAGTAAAATTGCATTAGCATGGTTGAATCCAAAGTCTTGTCCAATGGATACACCATCATAATCATCAAGGTTCTGTGATATGTCTTTCACATCCCAATTGTGAAGGATAAGACCACCGATTTCCCCCCATTCACCCAATCCATAAATTGTGTAACCTTCAGGGTCAACCTGCTTCCTTCTTTCCATCCTTTGTCTGTATGCATCATCAATGAATCTGTTGGTCAGATAGGTTGAATGATGGCACAGAACATTGTCATCAGGAATATCAAAAAAGACCTTCTTAATCCAATGATTTCTGTTCACAGGATTGAAGGTCATTCTTATTTGGTAGAACTGTCCTTCAGGAAGTTCACCACGAAGTCTATCATCGATTATTTCAAGGTCAGCCTGTGTCAGTTCGGTTGCTTCTTCAATCCACACATCTGTCAGCTTCCCTTTTGGGAATGTGATTGACTTTAGTTTTTCCCTTTGCTTTTCATCATTCACACCCCTAAATATTATTTGATTGCCATTAATCCTGCATGTAATAGACAAAGGTGACTGCTTTATCAGCCAATACTTGTCTGCATCGTTTCCAAACATGCGATATATAGCACCTGTCAATTCAGCAAATGTGGAATCCCTGTTTGTAATGTCAGATTTGCGAACACAAACAAGATTTCTGCCATTGTCCTTTAAAAGTCGCAGAATGTAATTCTGTGCAGTGTCCACTGATTTCCCTGAACCTGCGCTTCCCTTCATGACAATATATCGCTTTTTGCTTTTGTTACATTCTTTGAATATTGGATTCGCTTGAACCTTTATATTCATTACCAACACCAAACCTTAATTTAGGAATGCCTATGCAATAAATCTTTTTCAATTTTACTGCATTGTATTCCATGTCATATATCTGAAGATTCATTGTTGCCACACTGAAAAGCCTAGCAATGCATGTTATAAAATAAAGCCTTCCAAGAATAGGTCTTTCAAATTCAACATTCATTTCAGGTCTAACAATTTCAACCTTCTTTATTTTCATTCATCGTCACCATAATCAATCTTAATATCCAATGACATGTCAGCTTCAACCTTCTGTTCAACATTGGTTGTATATCCATGATTCGACATCCACAGACCTGCAAGCCTTGAATCCAATGTGCCATTTTCAAACTTTTCCCTAGCATCATTTTCGCAATCCTGCTTCATACATGCGATGACCGACTTGAAGTTTTTGTTTTCTGTGTAAGTCTTAAATAATGTCGATTCATCCATCCCCATATATGAACTGAATCCTTTTAATGTGCAAGTGATAGGATGTGGCACTTCAGAAGATACAAATTTGCCATCCTTCTGTGAAAATACTGTCTGAACCACTGTCCTTGTGTTGCAGTGTTCCTTGTATCTGTTCCATGCATCCAACATGTCTTGTGGTGTCTTAAACGCTTTCTTGCCTTTAATCATTCACATCACCTTCTTCATCATCTTCATAATAGTATTCATCATTGTCCATGATTGAAAAAAGGTTTTCACCCAAAGCTGAAAGCAGGTACATCATTACATCATCAACAACCTGTTCCCAATATTCCCCAACAATTTCATCCAACTTATCTGACCCTGTGTCAGGCATAAATGAATAATTGTCAACAACATCAATTGCAAGTGCGATGCCTTCAATCAATGCCCTGTCTATTGGCTTCAGGTCTTTAACTGCATAACCATTGACTTCATAGTCATCCAATTGGTCATACATGCTTCTTTCTGTATCGATTTTACCTATGCAATTCATTGTCTTAATTCCTTTCTTCAATAAAAATGCCACTGCCCATCACACAGGCAGTGGCTTGATAAGGAGAAAACCGCATGGACAGTAAATGGTCATAATAAAAGGCAACCCAATAATGGATTGCCTTCTGCGTATTTTCATAGCCTAATTATATCA
>JABUSD010000211.1 GCA_021442845.1 Holdemanella sp. | reverse complement strand
AACTTCTCTATTAATCTATTCTTAGAAAAGGAGAAAAAGTGATAAAAAAGATGGATAAATTTTAAATATTTTTTGAATTTACGGTTAATCAAAAGAAAAAGTGAGATTACTCTCACTTCAATACAAATGTATAAATAACTTCAGATATGGCATTTTCATCACAGGTTGATTTTGTGATATAGTCACATTCGGGTTTCATATCTTCTACAGTATTGGCAACGCCAATTCCAAGTCCTGCTTTTTTAATCATGGATAAATCATTGAAATTATCGCCAATGGCAATGGTATCTTTTAAATCCACATGTAATAATTTAGCTAAGGTTTCAAGTCCAGTTCCTTTGTTGACTCCCTTTTGATTGAATTCCATATACCGATTGGATGAATAGGAAACATCGATATCATCAATTAAATCCTGTATTTCATTTTCTATCTGTTTTAGATATTCATAATCTGTATTCATATAAATACATTTCACAATATCCTGTCCTTTTAAGAATTCAATATCTTTGGAAAAGATTTCCGTTACAGCCTGTCTTCCTTTTAAATATTCAATTTCTTCCGGTATTAGATTATAAGCATAAATCATATCTTTTGTATAGACATGAACACAGACATCATATTGTAATCCCCTTTTATAAAGAGCACTTGCCTTTTCAAAGGAAATGCCTTGATAATGAATCAGCTTATTGCCTTTATTCTCGGTAATAGCACCCCCATTATAGGAAATGACATATTCATTTTCTTCATTAAATAAACCAAGCTCTTTTAAAGTATTCTCAACGGATATATATCCTCTACCAGTAGCAGGTACAAATTTAACACCCGCTTGTTTTGCCTTAAGAATGGCTTCTTTATCTTCTTTTGAAATGGTTCTATCTAAACGGATTAATGTTTCATCCAAATCACATGCGATAATCTTAAACATGAAATATCCTCATACTTTCCATTTCATCTTAACAAAAAGAAAAGTATGAATCAAATGACTCATACTTTATGTTTGTTATTCCATTACACGGATTGCGTGATATCCTTCATGAACAGCTGTCATGATCTTTCTTGGAGCAACGGCATCACCGACAACAACGACATCATCGTAGTGATCCAATAAGAAGTCTTCTAACTGGTTATTGGCTCTAAATCCTACCGCATTAACAACTGTATCACATGGAATTGTGAATGTTTCACCATCTTTTTCATATGTTACAGAATCAGATGCAACTTTAGTTACTTTAGCACCAGCAATGACATTGACACCCGAAGTCTTGACTAGTTTTCTTAAGTGCTGATCGTTATTTAAACAGTGATTAGCTACGGCTAAGATATCTGGAAGCATTTCAATGACAGTCGCACTCTTTCCTTCTTCCATAGCGATATCAACAGCGGATTCAGTACCTGCAAGTCCTCCACCGATGACAACAACATTGTTTCCAACCGTTGCCTTCTGTGTTAAGTAATCACAAGCGAATACAGCATTTTCTTTCATTCCTTCAATATTTGGTGTGAATGGTGAAGAACCAGCAGCAAGGATAACCTTATCATAGTTCTTAGCTGTTACATTGGCTTCAGTAGCTTCTGTATTCAATAGGATATTAACGCCTAATTTTTCACATTGTTTAGCCATATATTTGATTAAACGGATAACATCATATTTGTTCTTAGCTCCACCAGCAGCCCATAATGTTCCACCTAGACGATCGGCTTTTTCCATTAAATCAACATTCCAGCCACGCTTCTTAGCCGCAATGGCCGCTGACATACCAGCAGGTCCACCACCGATAACTAAGATATCTTTAACGGTTCCATCGGCTGCAGGAAGTGGATAATCCTTTTCTGCATAACATAGTGGGTTAACAGCACAGAAATAGTGTTTACCAACAAATCCACCCATTAGACATTCATTACATCCTACACATGGTGTAATATCTTCTTCATTTCCTTTTTTAACTTTTGTTGGCCAATATGGATCGGCTAACATCTGGTGTCCTAAACCAACATAATCAAGAGTTCCCTCTTCAACAACCTGTTTCGCTGTTTCAGGAATTACTAATTTTCCATCTCCTAATACTGGAACGGATACAACATCTTTGATTGCTTTATGAACATCCAGTTTGTGTCCATAATCGGAATAGATTGTTGTGATGGCCTGGAACCATTCTTCGTAACATCCAGTATCTACATGTAAGGCATCAACACCGGCTTTTTCTAAAATCTTAGCCATTTCGATACCTTCTTCAATTGTTCTAAATCCTTCCACACGCTGGTGTGGTGTAAACTTAACGATGATTGGGAATCCCTTAGGTGTATTGGCACGGATGGCTTCAATACATTCCAAAGTGAAACGCATACGATTTTCTAGACTTCCACCATATTCATCGGTTCTATTATTGGTATACGCTGTTGTGAATTGGTCTAATAGATAGCCCTCATGGACTGCGTGAACCTCGACACCATCGACACCATGCTGTTTACAAAGATAGGCTACTTCGGCGTAGGCGTGAATATATTCATCGATTTCATCTTTGGTTAAGGCACGTGTCTTGTAGTCGGGGTTCCAGACGTTTGGTAGATTATCTGAGGCAGATACCATCAGGGCATCCATGTTGAAGATGGGTTTAGCTAAGGTTACTAAGGCTTTATTGTCCATTAAGGTTTCCATGAAAGGCATAAAGGTGAAGTTTCTTCCGGCGAAGCCTGTGCCTAGCTGGAAGAATACTTTAGATCCATAGGTATGGATTTCATCCATCAGATTTTTAACGCCTTTGAAGGCTTTTGGGTTCTTGTAGAGCCATTTGTCGCCTATCATAGAGCGCATGGGAATCATACCAGGAATCATTAATCCTACGTTGTTTTGTGCTCGATCTATATAATAATCACGGCATTCTTTTACGAAGCCTTTGGGCATCATCCAGTCGACGATGTTCGTACCTTCCATAGCGCAAAGTACGACTCTGTTCTTTATCTCGCATTTTCCGATGTGAAAAGGAGTAAAGAGGGATTCATAATAGTTAGTCATAAGGTAAAACCTCCTTTTGTACATTATAACGTAAGGGTTAAAGTAATACAGTGTTAAGTATGTGATAAAAGGGTTATAATCGTTTACAGGGTGATTATTGTGTCAAATGAGACTACATTTAAATTGGAGTTAACTTCAGCGAGTTTACATATACTGGGAATGATCTTTATGGTGTTGGATCATACGTGGGCTACCTTACCTTATATGCCAGAGTGGATGACGGGGGTAGGGAGATTGACTTTTCCTATCTTTGCGTTTTTAACCGTAGAAGGGTTCTTTCATACCTCTGATATAAAGAAGTATATGAAAAGAATGTTGATCTTTGCGTGTATATCAGAGATTCCTTTTAATCTTATGGTTGCGGGTGGTATCATCTTTCCTTTTCATCAGAATGTATTATTTACGTTTTTGATTGGGTTAGTGGGTATGTATCTGATGGAGGAGATGAAGAAGAAAGATAATTTACTATTAACAGTTGGGGTAGCTGTTCTAGTAGTGTTAATGGGTTATCTTATGGGGA
>JABUSD010000271.1 GCA_021442845.1 Holdemanella sp. | reverse complement strand
TAATTATACGATACATACATCTTCATTCCTTGTATTTCATTCATATACATTTTATAAAAAAAGAAGTCTTTATTGTAGTGCACTGATAAAGTTGGACTAATAAATTTAATCTAATACAGATAAGGATTGTTGTCTATATTCTAATGGACTCAATCCTTTTCTTTTTACGTTAATACGCTCATTATTATAAAATTCAATATAATCTTCAATTGCTTTTTTCAAAACATCCAGAGACTTAAAGCTATCCTCGTATCCATAGAACATTTCATTTTTAAGTATTCCAAAGAAGTTTTCCATCAAGGAATTATCCATGCAATTTCCTTTTCTTGAAAATGATTGGAGTATACCTCTATCCTTTAATTCCTTCATATATACTTTATGTTGATATTGCCATCCCTGATCTGAATGGAATATCAAGCCTGTTAAATCATCATATTTCTCAAAAGCAGCGTTGAGCATTCTTAGGGTTTGCCCAAAGTTTGGAGATGTAGAGATATCAAAAGATATGATAGAGGAATCATACATATCCATAATTGGGGATAGATATAGTTTTCCGCATGAAATCTTGAATTCTGAAACATCTGTTGTCCATTTCTGGTTAGGAGCCGTTGTTTCAAAATGTCTTACAAAGGTAGTCTTATGTTTTTTTCATCAACCACCTTTTCCAAAAGCAGATTTCTCTTATCCTCTCCGTTATCGCCCTTGTAGGAATGATACTTTCCATTTCCTCCCTGTCTTCCGATTAAACCGTTACTAGTCAGTACACTTCTGATTCTATCCCTGCCAACGCCCAATGATTCCAGTACTTCATCATCAAGTTTTAATAGTATTCTTCTATATCCATAGGTGTTTCTGCTTTTTGTATATATAGGCAATACCGCATTTAGTATTTCTTTGTCCTTTTCTTTGCGTCTTTCCACAGCTCTCAGATGTTTTGACTCCTTGTAGTAACAGTATGTGGACTTGGACATGCCAATTGCCCTCAGAATGGACATAAGCTTATACTTTGACCTTAGTTCATCAACTACAGCTACTTTTTCTTCTGTTGTTGGTCCATTCTTTTTTGAACTAAGGCATTCAATTTTTTTAGGTATTCATTTTCAATCTGAACCTTTTCAAGCATGTCCATAAGGAATTTTTCTCTTTCCTTTGGATCTGTAATATCTTCTAATCTTTGTGGTGATTTTTCTTCTTTCATAGGTGGCCTACCTCTCTTATTTGATTTTAAGCCATCCGGTCCATCTTTCAAATATTTTTTGTAGATGGAGGAGATAAATGATTCCTGCCGCCCGTATGAAATCGCGATTTGATTATATGCTTCTCCGTTATCCACTCTACGACATATCTCTAACTTATCTTCAAAAGTTAACTTAGGCTTTTTATGATCTAAACCTGCTTCACCTAAAGCATTGTAAATCGCCACCCAATTCCTAAGTTTATCCATGAAGTTTTTGCGTGTGCACCCTCCAGGGTTTTCTATGTGTTCGCCATTAATATATTTGTGAACACATTCTAATTTAAACTCTTTTGTATAACGCATAATAAAAGTGAACCTCCAATGTTGTGGTCCAACATTTTCAGTTCACTACATATTGACTTCCAAAGTATGATTAATGAGCGATGATTGCCATATTTTCTTCGTATTTTCTAACTGCAATTCCATATAGTAATGCAAGGACTAATAAACCTGCAACACTTCCAATTGTGAATGACTGGAATGCGAAAATGCTGATGGATGCGATTACGACTAATAATGCTGTTAAAGTTTTTACAATTTTTAATGTGTTATTCATAATGATTTCCTCTTTTCTTTTGATGGTTTTATAGTAACAGTCCATCCTTAAATCTAAACAGGATATTTCTTAAAGAAACCTAAAAAAAAGGAGATATCTTTCGATATCTCAAACAACAAAGGATTATAACAGTTGGAAAAGGGATATTGGTTTTGTGTGGAGTGAATGTCCTATCATTAGTGTCATGCGATAGGTGTGTTTTGTATAATCCTTCGATATTTATTCAATTTCTTTTAATGCCTCCTGGGCATAAATCTTATAAGTAAGCGCCAATACAATACTCTGACAGATATAAACAAGTTCATCCTTGCCCGAATAGTATGGTGTATGCGCAATTGGTTTCTTTTCTTTTACAGCTTCAAGGCATACTTCCAGTTCATCACAGAAATAGTTATAAGCCGTAGGTATATCCATATCACTGATAACGCGCTTAATAATCGTATCAATTTCATCTAAAGAGAATGATTTCTTTAATAAGCATACAACAATGAAATATACCATATGGGTTCTTCCATATTTCTTTTTAACAGGAGGATCCACAATTCCCTGTTTTACATAATTATTGATCATTGAACTTGTGATAATCTTTTCATCTACAAAGAAGGGATCTAATTTTGTATCGATATATGTCACAATCTGATCAACAAACAGTTTAAGGTCTGGTAATTCCTCGTATCTTGGAATGTGATAACTCATTATTAAAACACCTCTATATCAACTATACTACTATATTATCAATTTGTCAAAACAAGTTTATCTAGTTTTTATTACTAGTTCTATTGACTATTTATATATCATCCAATATACTTAATATAGATAATAAACGAGGAGAGTCTGTATGAAAATCATTTGTGACAGTGCATCGCTATTTGAACCAAGCATGGAAGAAGAATTTGGAATTAAAGTATTTCCACTAAATGTAACAATCAACAATAAAACATATAAAGAATTTGCCGAAATTGATAGAAAGACGTTTATCAATCAGATTTATGAAGGACATCTTCCAACTTCATCCCAGCCATCCATTGGAGAAGTGTTGGATTTCTTTGAAGATTGTGATGAAGAAACCATTGCCATCACAATGGCTGATGGGTTGTCTGGAACATACCAGAGCTTTGTAGGTGCGAAACAGTCATTAGAAGGAAATGCAGATCATATTCATATTATTAATTCCCGTACATTATGTGGACCTGAACGTCTTCTTGTACTAAAGGCATTAAAATTAAAAGATGAAGGATGCACAGCAGAAGAAATTATTGAACAATTAAATTATTCTATGGATCGTCATTCATCCTTCCTGATTCCAAAGGATTATGACTTCTTAAAACGCGGTGGTCGTTTAACACCTGTAGCAGCTACAGTCGCTGGTCTATTAAAGGTTGTTCCTGTTTTACAGGAAACAGAAGATGGAAAACGTCTGGAAAAGTTCGCCTTAAAGAGAACTTTCAAAGCGGCTGTGATGGATATCATTGATTACTTCAAGAAAATGAATGTAGATGAAAACTATACCATTTCTATTTCACATGCAGATGCATTGGATATTGCCCAGAAGGCAGTTGGATGGATTCAGGAAGCTTTACCTTCTACTAAGGTAGAAGTATACGAACTATCACCTGTATTCATTACACAGGGTGGTCCTGGTTGCGTATCGATTCAAGTTATTCATAATTAAAAGACTTCAGCGCTATTGTAATGAACCCATAAAGTTGGACTAAAAATTATAAGGCTTGATTTCGGTATTGAACCG
>JABUSD010000142.1 GCA_021442845.1 Holdemanella sp. | reverse complement strand
TGAAACTGACATCTGTACGCAGATTAATCCCAAGGAATTTTTTGATTTTTTCATTCATAATTTTTTCTCCTTTATCTTATATACGCGATGAAGGAGAGTTTTTATCAAAAAAGGTATAAATTTTTGTTTATACCTCTCATTTATTAATCATACTAGAGATGATACAAATAATATATTCTCTAAATTTAGATAAAATCTATATATCTATTAATTATTGATACCAGTGGACTACATAACCATTAGGACTTGCCTTGCTTATATAGAAATACATTGTAGTACCATACTTCTTCCACATCTTAGATTCAGTTGCCTCACTGGTTGCATATGCCATGGCAAAATCTTCATCATAGAATGCTACCCTTTCCACTTTTATGCATGTCTTATCTTTGACAAATTCTTGTTCATAGTTATCCGATGCCACATCCGATATAGGTGTCGTTCCAATATTCTGTACATAATCCTCATTGATATAGCCCTTATTGCCATTCAATAATTAGATCCGATACCATATATTCCCTTTGGAATCTTTCTTATATGAAATCACATCCACATTGATAACCCCATTTTGCTTTGATTCAATGGGAAATGAATCTGAACCATGAAGATTTGTATAATTAGCTCCATAGAATATAGCTGTATATTGATTTAAGCCAGTATACTTTACGTATTATTCAATATCACAGTAATATTTATGGGCGATATCTCTAGCATTCTTCTGACAGTATTTCTGCATTGATTTTATATGTCTTGTCTTCATATGGAATATGGCTATAACCAACATCTGGCCATTGTGTCATGACAGATGTAGATGTAGATGTACCTAACATCATGGCTCCTGCAAAGGTAAGAATTCCTAACTTTTTAATTAAATCGGTAAACATACAGTTCTCCTTTGTACATAACGTAATTGGTAGTGAAAAAAAAGACGTTATACATCACTAATGTTAGTGATATTAACGCTTTTTCTGACGCAATATTTCAAATGCGAATACCGCAATGGCACTTGGTGCATCTAAGGCATTTCTAAATTCCTGTCCATATTCAATAACGATATTCTGATCTGTCCCTTCTACAATAGTAGCGGATAAGCCACGATACGATCCACCCAATGCCAATACAAAATCATCTGGAAATGTATAAGAATATAAACCGATGGCATTTTTTCGATTGGCACTGATTAAAGGAAGTCCTTTCTTTTTTAAATAGGCAACTAAATCCTTATCCTCTTTGATTGTATAGATATCCATCTTTTCATAAGCTCCTGCACTTGCCTTTAATATCGTGGATTGGGCAAAACTCCAGTCTCTTTCTGGTAGAATCAATGTCTTACATCCAGAAGCATATAAAGTACGACAGATACTTCCTAGATTATAAGGATCCTCTACTCCATTGACATAGACATTGAATCCTTTTAAATCAATGGAATCATTCAGTGATCTATGAACCAGACTTTCCGCTTCTAAAAGCATGCCTCCATGGGTTTTTGAATTGGATAACTGATCCATTTCTTCTCTGGATTTAAATTCTATTGGTATATTTCTTTTCTTTGCCAGATGGATACTATAAGTAAAATCCTTTGTACGCTTATTTTGATCCACAATTAATCGTATAATCTTTCGTTTATTTTCCTCTAAAATACTCTTTGATGAGATTGTTCCTTCATAATAGCTGTTCATAAAATAATTATAACTTTTTCTAATCTTTTTTCCTAGTTTATGTTAATATGTTACTGTTACTAGAAAAGGATGGTGACATATGTTTAACAAGTTTTCAAGTGAAGCACTTGCTCAGATTTTTATCCGCTCTGCTTCCTTAATTATTGCGATTATCGCCTATATTCTATTATCAAAGGTTTCTGTAATCGCAAATGCTTTTTCAACTTTAATCACAATACTATTTCCCTTTCTTCTAGGTTTCTTATTTGCCTTTATTCTGGTAAAGCCTCAGAGGTATATGGAAAAGAAGCTATTTGCCAAGACAAAACTATCCAGCAAGACAAAAAGAACATTATCATGTTTAATTGTATTCTTCTTATTTGTACTAGCTATCATTGCCTTTCTAACTATTACTTTATCGGGAATTGTATCTTCTATGACAACCTTTGCCAGCAATATTACTACCTACAGCAATACGCTATATAGTTATGCCATTGCGCTAATGAAACGATTCCATTTATCTACAAGCATGTTAGAAGGATTCTATAGCACATATGATATCGGCAAGATGATTTCAAATACAATTACTGATTTTGTTCCAAAAGTCACAACGTATTCAGTTGATTTCTTCAGTGGTGCGGTTGAATTCTTGCTTGCGTTAGTATCGGCTGTCTATATGCTTTTAGAAAGAGAATCGCTTGTGAAATTCTTTAAGAAATTGAATTATACAATCTTTGATACATCGATTGCGGATCGTATCTCTTCCTTTATGAATGATGCGAAAATCGTCTTTGATCAATATATTGTAGGAAGCCTTTTAGATTCCATGATTATCGGATTTGCGACAACACTAGGTATGATGATTATGAATGTTCCATATGGACCAATGATTGGTCTGATAATTGGAGTTACCAATGTCATTCCTGTCTTTGGACCTTTCTTGGGAGCCATTCCCGTTATCATCCTATTGATTGTCATCAGTCCCGTCAAAGCCTTAGTCTTTGCGATTTTTATCCTGATTCTACAGCAGATTGATGGAAATCTGATCAAGCCAGTAATTCTAAGTTCAAAATTAGGAATCTCTGGATTCTGGGTATTGTTCTCCGTTACGGTTGGAGGAAGTGTAGCCGGTGTTCCAGGAATGTTTTTAGGGGTTCCAGTCTTTGCCCTATTCTATTCATCGATTCAAAGATATACCGATGATACATTGGCAAAGAAAAAGATTTATTTAGATGATGAAGACTAGAAGGATGAAAATCCTTCTTTTTATTTGATATTTTTTAAACATGGTGTACAATATCTCTCTAGGAGATTGCATAATGTTAGATTTAATACTCGATGCCTTTAAAGATACGTATCTGATGTTCTTTCTATTGTTCATCACGTATTGTATCCTTGAAATATTTGAACGAAGAGATATCATTGAAGATTCCATGTTCTATAAGCTACAGCGCTTAGGCCCTATATTCGGTGCTTTAATGGGATTGATTCCCCAATGTGGCTTTTCCATATTAGGAAGCATGTTGTTCATTCAGAACAATATCACTTTAGGAACTTTGATTGCGATTATGATTTCCACAAGCGATGAAGCTATACCAATTCTGATTTCAAATCCAGTGATGTTTCCCACGTTGATTAAACTGCTTGTTTCTAAATTTGTATTAGGTACACTTGTCGGTTATTTTGTGGATATCATCTTATATCCAAAACAGAAGATCTTGCACTTTGAAGATATGGAAGAAGAGGATGAAGAAGAAGTGGAAGAAAACACATCGGCATCCTGTCCATGTTGTTACCCGCAATATCCATTACCTGTCAGTGCCTTATTAAGAAGTATCCGCATCTATTTCTTCTTATTTATCACAAATGTAATCTTAAATATATT
>JABUSD010000210.1 GCA_021442845.1 Holdemanella sp. | reverse complement strand
GGCAAAAGTTTTGGAAAGAGATCCATCAGAATTGCAGTTAGCTCGATATGATGCGTTACTTCAGCAATTTGAAGCCTTGAATGGATATCAATATGATGTGGAATTAAAGAATGTCTTCTTTCATTTTCAGTTTAATGAAGCGGATTTGAATAAGCCATTAAACCAGTTCTCATCGGGACAGAAAACAAGAATTGCTTTAGTTAAGTTGTTGCTGACAAAACCGGATGTATTATTATTGGATGAACCAACAAACCATTTGGATATCGATTCAATTGAATGGCTGGAAAACTATATCAAACATTATCCATTTGCCTGTATACTGGTCAGCCATGATCGAATGTTTTTAGATCATGTCGTGGATGAAGTGGTTGAAATCGAATATGGAAGAACGATGCGATTTGTAGGATCCTATAGCCATTTTATCAAGGCAAAGGAAGAATATCTGATTAAAAATCATGAAGCTTTTATAAGACAGCAGCAGGAGATTCAAAGGCTGGAAGCTTTGATTGATAAATTCCGCTATAAGAAAAACAAAGCGGCCTTTGCCAAAAGCAAGCAGAAATATCTAGATCGAATGAATCGCATTGAAGATAGTACATCCGATACATCGCATATCAAAGCCCATTTCTATTGTGACAGGAAAGGTGGCAAACAGGTATTGGAAGTAGAAAATCTATCCGTAGGCTATGACAAGGAATTATCCAAGGCAACTTTTAATTTACGCCAGCATGATCGTATGGCTATTGTAGGACCCAATGGAATTGGAAAATCCACATTGATTAAGACATTGGTAGAAGAAATACCAGCCTTAGGTGGGGAATTCAAATATGGACATCAGATTGATGTGGGCTACTTCAATCAGGAAAGTGCCCAGATGAAATCTGAAAAGAATGTATTGGATGAACTATGGGATGAACATCCGCTTGCTAATCAGACCGAAATCCGGAATACGTTAGCTTCTTTTCTATTTACCCAGGATGAAGTCTTTAAAGATGTTTCCAATCTATCCGGTGGGGAAAGAGTACGTCTTGCCTTGGCTAAATTAATGATGAATCATGACAATCTATTGTTACTGGATGAACCGACAAACCATCTGGATATCCCCAGCAAGGAAGCTTTGGAAGATGCCTTAAAGGAATATGATGGAACGATTCTATTTGTATCTCATGATCGTATGTTTCTTAAAAAGATGGCTACTAAAATATTAGATATGGATCAAGGTTCTAAAATCTATGATTTAACCTATGAAGAATATATGGAAAAGAAAGCAGCCAATGCCTTAGAAGAAATTAAACAGGAAGAAAAGAAGACGGATTCCAAGAGTGCCTATCAGGATTTCAATAAGTTAAAGAATAGAGTCGCAAAACTTGAATTATTACTAGAAGAAGCCGAAAAGGATTTAGAAGCGCTTCGTGAACTTCGCTTTGAAGAAGAGTATTATACCGATTTTAGAAAAATGGATGAATTGAACAATCTCATTGATGATAAACACAATGAAATCCAGAATTTATTGAATGAATGGGAAGAAAAAATGTCGATATTAGAAAATGTCTAGCGATTTATATTGCATTTACTTTTTTTTGAAAAAGATATAAAATAAGACATATAGTGTAGACAAAAAAGTTGAAAAAAGGAGAAATTGTTATGACACTTTCATTGTATATATCATACATAGGGTGGAACAAAGATACAGAAATATAGAAGAGGTTGAAAAATGGTAATCGTATACACAATAATTATAATCATAGTTGTTTTGATGAAATTAGTCGAAAAGTCCTGACTTTAGAAGTTAATACTTAAAAATGGTGTAAAACCATAAGATTATATCTTATAGTTCAACACCATTTTTATTTGCCTTTCAGTCAGTAATAAGTGGTCGATAGATAGCTTTGAATGCCTGGCAAGTTCGGTGATGAATTCATTTCCGATTGTCACGTTTGTATATCAGGCATCTGTCTTGATTACCTGGAAATCCTTCATGAATCTTGATATCTGTGATGATGAGAATCTTCCTGGTATAGGGAATTGTAAGATTAAATTCCACTGGAATATTGTGAAAGACTAAATTAAAGTGGAATTTAACTTTTCATTTTAGAGAAAATGTCTAGCGATTTATATTGCATGTGATTCCAAAATGATTTTGTCCCAAAAAATGTTTAATTTTTAGCGGGCTCAACCGAAACGATTGGATGGATCCGTTTGTATATCGCTATGAAAATAAAGCACTTCCATTCATCATATCAAGCGTAAAATGTACGCTACGCGCACTATGATATGATTCATTGGGAAGTGCTTTTTTTGTTGCCGGGCGATATACGAAACGGATCTGATTCAATCAGTTTTTAAATCTTCTTCTTGTTTTTATACTGTCTCCAGGGATGGTCTGGAGCAGGCCTTGGCGGTTTGTATTCCGACTTTTCGGCAGGTGGATCAAACTCTTTTGAAGTAGCTTCATGAAGTTCAACCTTTCTAGCGGCGTATGATTTTCCATTGACCTCAATAAGCAGTCTTCCATCAAAGGTGTTTATTATTGAACATTCTGTTTTTGGAATCAATAGTACATCCTGTCCCTCTGAATCTAGAGGGATATAATAGCTGTTCATGTATGTAATGCAGTGGCCTTTATCGACTTTTCTTGTCGAAATCACAGAAAGTGTTTCCAGAAGGGTATCTTCATCAGGTTGCTCGGTAAAGACGGATTTGGTAGTATTTAACTGTAAAGCGAATTCCTTGTTATACTTGGCGATGTATATTTTCAGGAATGAGTTCGCTTGATCAATGTTGGTGACATTCGCTCTCCTCAACTCAATAGGAAGTCTGGACTGGAAGGATGCGTTAAGCCTTTCAATGCGGCCTTTTGCCTGGGGAACGGATGTCACCTTTATTTCGATTCCCAGTTTGTTGCAGGCCCGCTGAAACTGGGTGAATGAATCCTGCTTGTTCCCTGATCTGTAGATGAATACGGTGCGTCTGTCGGTATAGAACATTGCGGGAATCCCATAATTGCATATGATTTGATGGGTAACGTTATAGTATCCGTTAAGTGTTTCCTGATAATCAAAATAAGCTCCCACGACAGTCGAGGTGGCATCATCGACGGCAAGATGAAGATGCCAGGTTTCACCTTCTATCCACTGGTATGATGAGGCATCCATCTGAATCTTTTCGCCGAAGTACTTGGATCTTGGCCTTCTTGGATGTGTGAGATTAGGATTTGAAATCCGATTGGTTTCTTCAAGCCTCTCCTTTAGCTGGTTCGGTTCCTTCTTTGAATTCGTGTTTTCCATCTGTGTACGGATTTTCTTTGCTACTGCTCTTTTTGTTTTCTTGTGGGATTTTGGTGAAAGGATGTTGTTGTCCAGAAACCACAGTCGGAGTGTCTCTTCAGAGATGTCAATATCGAAGTCCTCTTTGACGATGGCTTTGTAGTGAGAAATGTTCGCATCAGGGTAGTTCTGGACATAATAGTCGATAACCTTCTGCCTTGTGGAATCGTCTATTTTTGTTGAGGGTGGTCTTCCTCTGTTCTTGTGGATGAGTCCGCTTTT
>JABUSD010000030.1 GCA_021442845.1 Holdemanella sp. | reverse complement strand
TTAGATTCAAGAATTTCAGAAAGCATATTGACATCAAGAATCCGATATAATTTCTGGCGTTCAGGTGCGGATAATTTCAACATGACCTCCGCAATGTCATTGGCGTGATAATCCTCCAATTCTTCACGCATTAACTTTGGTGATGCATTACTGTGAATAATATCTAAAATCTCTTTTTCGTAATCAGGGCGATTATTCACAACTTCATCTTCTGAATCTGGTTTCAAATCAAATTCATCATATTTGTTTGCACTCATTTTCCTAACCCTCCTTTTCTGTTCAGAATAGGAAAACAAGCCTACTATAAATAGACAATTTTCCTACTCAACTGTTTCTACTCGGTAAACCGTCACAACTGTCCATTTATTTTTCACCACCTTTTCCTATAAAATTATAATGTATATTTTCACAAAAAAAAAGTCGAAGCTATGGCATTAATTAACAGATATTTTTATCTTTTGTTCATTTCCCTTAGAAAATCATTCTTTAAATTGTATAATAGACGGAAAGGATGTGATTATATGTTAAAAGCTGTTTTTTTTGATATAGATGGAACATTACTTCCCTTTGGTTCTAAAGAACTTCCCCAAAGTACAAAATGCGCATTGGATGCATTAAAAGAAAAGGGAATTAAACTCTTTGTTGCGACCGGAAGACCTTATGATATTATGACATTTATCATGGATATCTATGATTTTGATGGATATCTTACATTCAATGGACAATATTGTTTTGATAAGGATGGAAATGATATCTATGAAAATCAGATGAGTAAAGAATCGACTATTTCCATGTTGAATTATATAAATGGCAATAAAATAAGTGCAATTCTAGCTACCAAGAAAAAATCCTATCGAAATACATATTGCGATGACCCATATTTTGCCGATCATGAAGTGATTGAAGACATGAATATCTTGAAGAATATGAATATATTACAGGTTATGGCCTATATTCCAAAGGAGCAGGATGAGGAATTTGTATCTCATTATCCAGGAAGCAAAGCAGTACGCTGGTCACCTACTTTTGCGGATGTGATTCCAGCAAGTGGGGGAAAAGACCATGGAATCGATGAAATTCTAAAATATTATTCCATCTCCCTGGAAGAAACAATGGCATTTGGCGATGGAGGAAATGACATTTCCATGTTAGAACACTGCCATATCGGTGTAGCTATGGGAAATGCGGATGAAAAAGTAAAATCCCATGCCGATTATGTAACAACAGACGTTGATAAAGATGGCATTTATAATGCCTTAAAACATTTTCATATCATATAAACAAAGAGCACGTTTTGTGCTCTTTGTTGCTTTGATTATTTAAAATTCTTTTTAGCGAAATTCCAGGAGTCACGACACATGTCATCGATTCCCTTTTCAGCTACCCATCCAAGCTGCTCTTTTGCACGGGTTGGATCGGCATAACATGTTGCGATATCCCCAGGTCTTCTTTCCTTGATGACATAAGGGACATCGATATTGTTCACGCGTTTGAAGGCTTCGACAAGTTCCAGTACGCTAAATCCTTTTCCTGTTCCTAAGTTGCAGATATGAACGCCTGGTGTTGCGTATTTTTCAATGGCTGCCACATGCCCTCTGGCAAGGTCGACAACGTGGATATAGTCACGCACTCCCGTTCCATCCGGTGTATCATAATCATTTCCAAATACACCCAGACATTCCAGCTGTCCGGCTGCTACCTTCATGATATATGGCATCAGGTTGTTTGGAATTCCCTTTGGATCTTCTCCTAACAGCCCGGATTCATGGGCACCGATCGGATTGAAGTAGCGAAGCAGTGTTACGCTCATCGATGGCACCGCCCTTTGCACATCCGTTAAGATTCTTTCCATCATCGCCTTTGTCGATCCATAAGGATTTGTTGTTTCCCCCAGCTTTGAATCTTCTGTCAAAGGTACGATTTCAGGATCGCCATAGACAGTGGCACTGGATGAGAAGACAATGTTGTTGACTTTATATTTCTTCATCAGTTTGGCAATGACTAATGTAGACATCAGATTGTTTGTGTAATATTCAATCGGCTTCACCATGGATTCACCGACAGCCTTGAAGGCAGCACAGTGGATGATGGAATCCAGATCGTTTTCCTGGAAGACCTTTTCTGTCTTCTGTTCATCCAGTACGTTCTGTTCATAGAACTTCACTTCTTTTCCGGTGATCTCCTTGATATAGCCAAGTACGGCTGGCTTTGAATTTGAGAAGTCATCGATTACGACAACATCATGCCCAGCCTGGATCAGTTCCACACATACGTGGCTTCCGATAAATCCGGTACCACCTGTTACTAATACTTTCATATTGAATCTCCTATCCTATTACCTTGAATCCGCCATATTTGCGCACCTTCAGTACATGGCAAGATCCTTTTCCAAATACCTTTTCAATTCCTTCCTTATATTCCTGTACGAAGTCATTTTCAACGAATGCCTGGATGGTTCCGGCAAGTCCGCCACCATGGACACGGACAACACCGTGATCCTGTAATATTCCATCAGACATGCAGATACCGATTGATACGGCCTGGCTCTGTGGGTCCTTGCAGCAGTAGACATTCTGCAGATATGTATAGCTTGATAATCCGGATTCCTTGATTCCCTGTAGGAATCCCTTGAAATCATCATTGGTCAGGGCCTCAACAATCTTTGGAACGCGGGCATTCTCCTTGAAGAAGTGGAAGGCTCTAAGTACAGCACGATCGCCGCATGCTTCACGCAATGCTGCAATATTGTTCATGAAGTCATCCTCATCCACTTCACGAAGCACTTCCTTGCCAAGGAAAGCAGCTACCTTCTTCATTTCCACCGGCATGGCAGCATATTCATCGGTCAAGTCGGCATGGCTTCCCTTTGTATCCACGATGCATAGGCTGTGGTTGTATTTTGAGAAGTCCACATCGATATGGCGGATGACCGGCTTTGATGTATCCTTGAAATCGATGTTGATCAGTCCACCAACCGCACAGGCACACTGGTCCATCAATCCGCATGGCTTTCCAAAGTAGACATTCTCGGCAAACTGTCCAACCTTGGCGATGGTAACCATATCGATTTCCATATTGTTGTAGAGTCCATCAATGATGGTACCGATGATTGTCTCAAAGGCTGCACTTGAAGATAATCCAGCCCCTACCAGTACATCGGATGTGATGAAGGCTTTGAATCCTCCAATCTTGTATCCCAATTCCTTCAGTTTGAATAGGACACCACGGATCAATCCTTCACTTGTTCCTAATTCTTCTTCACGCATCTCTAAGTCGTTGATATCGATTGGCTTGATATCAAAATCATCGGATAATACCTTGACTACATTTTCCTGTGGTGCAACAACACCGATGGCATCCAGGTTGATGGAAGCAGCCAGTACGCATCCATGCTGGTGGTCAGTGTGGTTTCCACTCACTTCACTTCTTCCGGCACCGCTATAGATGGAAACTTCCTGATCTCCATATAATTCGATAAATTTATCGATTGCAGATGCATAGCGCTTGATCTGATAATCCAATAAAGAAGCATCTTCATAGATGTCCACTAATAAGTCATTGTGTTTCTGATCTAAAAATTCCTGTTTTAAT
>JABUSD010000375.1 GCA_021442845.1 Holdemanella sp. | reverse complement strand
TGATGAAGAACAAGAGCAACAAGAATACGTACATCGTATCCATCATCACTAAACTTGATTGGATTCTTTAATGTTGTCACAGCCATCTGCGTTTCATTGACTGTTTCAAATGCATTGGAATGAATCAATGCGAATTCTTCACACAATACATAGTATGGACCATATTGTTCTGTCATTTTAATAACGGCTTCTTCATATCCATCTGTGCAATATCCACCTTTTACAAGTGGTTCCAGGGAAAGATGAATCGCTTCTTTCCAATCCTTTACAGATTCAACACCTAAAATGATATTTTCCTTTTTTATTAGTTTTTCAATCATAATTAACCTCCATAGGTCGTTTAAACGAGACTTTTTACAATTTCACTATAGATGCATGTGTTAAATTTCACAAGGATAAATGTTTTCGTTATATTGTGCAAACTTTTAACACAATTACACATAATTTGCACATATTTAATGAATTGAATTGGATATATGCTCTTTTATTGCACAAAACCATATAATCAATCGTAATATTTGGTTTTGATTATATGTGCTGTTTCTCTTACAATATGAATGAGAGAGTATATATTGAGAGGTATTTATATGAGCAAAGAAGCATTACTAACGGTCTTTTTAATCTGTCTTATGGCCCTTGCAGTGCCTTATGTGTTTCGTGCAAACTACAACACCAGATTAAAGAAATGCAATGAAAAAGGAGATCTGGAAGGATCCTTAAATATATTGAACAGTCGATTCTATGTATATTTGTTTGGTAAATATACATCATTATCCAACAAGTTAAAGCTATATATGGCAACAAATGATATTCCAAACATTGAAGAGATTACAAATCAGGTTATTAACGGACGTTTTTCAAAGAAGGAAAAACATGAAGTTGCCAATCGCACATTCTTCTTCTTCATCAATGATGGAAATAAAGAAATGTGCAAAAAACTATTGGATTGTTTAAAGAAAGTAGCAGAAACAGATGAATATGAATTTGATCGAATCATGTATAAAATGCTGATTGAACATAACGCCAGTGAAGATGATGTAAGTATTGTTGAAGATATGTTATCGAAACTAAAGAAACAGCATTTAAAATCTGATAAGAACATCATTGGAATTATCCAGTATATGTTAGCTATCCATTATAAGGATCATAATGATAAGAAAAAATCAGAGGGATATCTAAATCATGCAAAGCAGAATTTAAAAGGAACTCCTTATCATGCAAAGATAAAAGCAATGGAATAAGGAGTCGGTTACTATGAACTATTATTTAGATAAGCGCTGCGAAGATATTCTAAGGATATTAATCTATTCAAACCGATATGTAAAAATCGAAGAGATTTCTTCTTCTCTTGCCGTATCAAAAAGAAGTGTATATTACGCTATTAAAAAGATTAATGACTGGTTCCACTACAATAATATCCCTTCCTTAATCCAGGAAAGACAGAAAGGAATCCATCTTTCCGAAGAACAGAAAAACTTTGTCCAGAACCAGTTAATCAATGAATCTTCCTCTATTCAGGTATTTACCCCAGAGGAAAGAAACAGCATTGAAATTTGTGAATTAATTCTAAGAAAAAAAGATTTATATATTGAAGATTTTGTACAGATCTGCGATGTCAGCAGGAATACGATTATCAATGACTTGAAACAGGTATCTTTAATCTTACAGCCATATAATCTGGCTATTGCCTATAATATCCGTTCTGGATATACAATTGTTGGTGATGCGATAAAAAGAAGAGCTTTGTTCTTCTATCTATTCCCTCCGCTATGGTCTTATTTTTCATCAAGATATGATGAAAACGAAAGGGATGAAATCGATAAGATACTGACACGCTTAAAACGTATTGAAAACAAGCTGGAAGCATCTTATGTAACTGGTGTTCTTCCAACCTTAGCTGTATTCATCAATACCATTGCCAAGAAAAATGAAGAGATTTTCTTTAAGAATATGGATAAAGAGGAAATCACAAATACAATGGAATATAAATTAGTATGTGAAGAATTCACCTCCTTAAATGACAATGAAATCATCTATGTTACTCTTCACTTATTAGGTTCTAGATTGCAGACTGTTCCTGTTAATATCACGAAGGAAGAAGAACAATCCTATGATATAGCTACAAAGCTTGTTCATGAATTTGAAAGAATCGCACTTGTTAAGTTTGAAAAATCAAATGAATTGATTGAAGCCATCAACGCTCATTTAAAATCATCCATGTATCGATTCCGTTATGGTATACAATTAGGAAATCCAATGTTGAATGATATCAAATCGGAATATAATGAACTATTCCAACTTACAAAAAAAGCATGTTCTGTCATTGAAAGTGAATTGGATTTCATTATATCGGATGCTGAAATTGCCTATATCACATTGCACTTTGGTGCTTTCATGATTCCACAAAAGAAAGTAGATAAGACTTTCAAGATTCTTATTGTCTGCAACAATGGTGTAGGTACAGGAGGAATGATTAAAAATGAGGTGTCTACTCTTGTTCCTCAGGCAACTGAAATTACAAATATCGCATTGAATGAATATACAAAGGATCACGACTATGACATTGTCATTTCAACAATTTATTTTCCAGAAGAAAAGAATCTAATTGTCGTTCATCCTATTTTAACCGATCAGGATCGCGTAACCATTCTTCGTAAATGTTTATATGCCGAGCCATTTACGCAAATGCAGATTAAGGATATTGTGGATATTGCCGCAAAATACATTCCTGAAAACATGCTTAATGCTTTCCAGAACGATCTGCAGCAGCATTATTCAACAATGCGTATTAAAAATGCTCCACAAAAGGAATATGCACATGGATTGATGCATTTCTTAAACAAAGATCATATTCGTGTTGTCAAAAAGGAATGTACATGGCAAGAAGCTATCAGTGAATCGGCTAAACCTCTATTATTAAAGGATTACATCACACAATCCTATGTTGATGCGATTATAAAAGCACAAAAGGATGAAGGATATCATATGTTTATTACTTCCAATCTAGTCCTTGCCCATTCCAGTACTAATAATGGAGTAAAAAATTTAAGTATATCTATGGCTACTTTTAAAGAACCTGTTACATTCCTAAATGGAAAACAGGCAAAGATTATCATCACATTAGCAGCTGAAAACCAGACAAAGCATATTCATGTATTAAATGATATTTTAAAATTATTTACCAAACAAAGAAGAATTAATGAAATACATAGTTTAGATACACCTTCACAGGTATATGATTATCTATATGCAAACATGAAGGAAATCTATGCGACTGAAGAAAACCTATTCATTGAAAAAGAGAATGCAGATTATTAATCTGCATTTTTCTTTAAGAATAATTTAAGATTGATTAATTTTAAAGAAATAATAGGGTGTTATCATAAAAAACGTAAAAGAAAAGAGGAAAAAATTATGAAGAAAATTTTAAACAACCCTATAGCATTATCAATGCTGATTTCATTCTTATATTTAGTTGGAGCAAACATTATAGCTATTGTTCCGTATTTTATGAATATTTCAAATCCAATCATTAGTGCTGTTGTAAGCTTATTGATTACTGTACTTCCAGCTATCGCAATGGTTTTTATCACAAAGAAAATTGTAGGAAATACATATGATATTGGATTAAATACTAAAAACCTGAAAAAA
>JABUSD010000209.1 GCA_021442845.1 Holdemanella sp. | reverse complement strand
AATCGTTCAATCTTTTCAATTCTACGCTAATCTGATGCAGATTTCTTTCTACACCTTCTGCAAATCTCCAGTCTCCTACGCTTTCAAATAATGACATATATATTATCCTCCTTATTACTCCTGTTCCTCCTGATTATCGTCCAGCTCTACATCCTGTTCGCTGGACATGCTAACAAGTCTTTCTCTTATGATTTTCATTGCCTCGCAAGGGAATAGCGAATCTGCATAGATGGACACATCCAGACCTTTCTGAAGACCTAATCGAATTTGTTTCATTTGCCCCCAATCAAATTCCTGTTTAGCATACACAGAAACATCCAATCCCTGTTCAATGCCTTCTCGAACCTGCTTCATCTGTTCTGCGTTGTATTCTCCTTTTGCATAGATAGAAACGTCAACGCCTCCTACAAGACCTTTTTTTATCTCCTCAAGCTGATCCCAATCAAAACCTTTATTTGCATATAAAGATATATCAACTCCTTTTCTCAGTCCTTTTATTATTTCTCCCATCAAATCTGCATTAAAATCTGGGTTTGCATAAACGGAAACATCCAATCCATCATTAAGTCCTTTTCTTATTTCCATCATCTGATTATGATCAAACTCCGGCTTTGCATAGATAGATACATCCACGCCTTGCTCAAGACCCCTTCTAATCTCTCCCATCTGCAAATGATCAAATTCCGGCTTTGCATAAACAGATACATCAATTCCCTGTTCCAATCCTTTACGAATCTGCTTCATCTGTGTCCCATCAAATTCAGATTTTGCGTAAGTAAATACATCTTGCTCACTTTCAATACCTTTTCGAATCATCCACATCTGATCATGATCAAACTCCGGTTTGGCATAAATGGAAACATCGATTCCATTTTCAAGACCTCTTCTAACCTGCCGCATCTGCTTCCAATCAAATTCAGAATCGGCATAAATGGAGACATCCAGTCCTTCTTCAAGCCCCTTTCGAATTTCATCCTTTTGCCGTTCATTAAACTTCCGTCCATCAAAATTATCAATATACCGTTTTAGAAGCTTATTCATTTCCTTATTATCCATTTTGTATTTTCCACCTTTCTATTCCTGCTCCAGATCGAACTCATCCAGAAGAGCATTATCTGGAACTGATTCCTTCATCATTGCAAGATGTTCGCATAAATTCCTGCTTGATACTGTCGTAAAGTTCTCAAGAATTTCTGGAATCAGTTTCCATGTTTCCCTGAAAAAGCGATATACTTCAGTTCTGTTTTCACCCTTGATGCATTTCTTAAGTTGGCTTTCCAGGTCCTCCACTTTCATATCCTTTGATATATCAAGATCGAAAGCGGCTTTCTCATCAAATCTATCTTTCCCTTTTTTAGTGCAGCTTAAATATGCTGCTCCTTCAACTTCACAGCCATCCGCAACGCATAATTGAAAAAGCATGCTTCCATTATCTACCGGCTTAAAATAGTAGACCTCTTCCATGGAATCCTCGCCGATAAGCTGATAGACTTTTCTGAACGCTTCCTTGATACCTATGAAATTCTTGAAATCGTCCAGCACCTTTTCATTGACGTACTGCCTCTTCTGCAGGATCAATGATTTCCTCTTTTCTATTTCAGAAAGCTCCTGCTCATAATCTGCAATCTGCTTTTCAATCTTCCTCTGGTACGATGAAAGATCTGCTCTATCATCAGTTACCGTCTCATCCGTCTGTGTCTCCGTTACATCTGGTATGGATTCCTCCAGTAAGGAAGAAGCTTTTATTTCAGCCTCCTTCTTCCTGCTGGAAGCCATTTCCTCCATCTCCTCATATTTAGACTTAATCTTCTTGACAAGCTCCTCTGAAATATTTGCATTCAATGACTTTATCTTTGCCTCAAGCTCTTCCCATGATTTGATAGGAACTTTCTCACCCTCCAGGGTAATTTCAAAGTTGTCATTCATTTCAAACATCTTGTCAATGTCTACATATCTTCGGTCATTCCCGAATTCTACATATTCAAGCGAATTGAATACGAAGCCATCAAAGTTCTTTGGAATGGAGTCCAGAAGAATCCATCCGCTGTTCATCATCCTCTGTGTGCTCATTACATACTTTTCATCCATAGAGAAAGCACATTCCTTGACTGCACTCTCCAGCTGCTTCTGTGATCTGTTGGATACCTCGATGCCTGCCAGCTTTCCAATCATCTGAGCCTCACACAGAGACTTCGTAAAGGAATCAAAAACCTTGATTTCCTTGCCGGTATCCTTCTTGTATGCCTTGGCAAACTGGTCGAATGAAAGCGTCCATTCATTCCCGAAACCGATATCCTTCTTTGCACTCTTTTCAATCTGATATAGATCCAGAATCTTTTCATCAGCCTTGTTAAGAACAAGGTTCTCCTTTTTCAGGTAATGCTTTGACACATTCTTTCCGTTTGTGATGTAGCAGGTATCTGCATTATCATATTTCGTCAGGAAGGCATTGATTCCAATCTGTATCTCTTCAGAGGATAATCCAGTCCCTTCCGCCAGCCACTCATCCAGACTGATTCCCTGATGGGCAAGGTGATCCTTCAGTTTTACCCTGTCTTCAAGGTGCTTGATTGAACGGTCAATGTTTTCGCTGACATATTTCTTGTAATCGTCATCCTCTGACAAAACGTCTGTATTCCAGAATCCATCATAATCCTTTGCTACCGCTTCAAAGAGTGCCTTCTCCGCCTCTGCTGTTATGCGAGGCTCAAGCTCCTTAGGCTTTCCATCCTCATCCTTGTATCTTGCAGAATAGCGTCTGTCAATCTTGGCTACAAACTGATCGTTGCGATATATTGAATATGATCCAATCTCATCCTTTAATTCATAAACAGATAATCTATATCTTTCTGTTTCAGTATCCACAAAATGATCAAATTTAACTTTCCTCTTTTTTTCCTTTATAGCCGATTTCAGATTTTCCTCCAGTTTAAGAACAATTTCCTTCTTTCGTTCGTATACATATTCTTCCCTGAGGATTCGTTCAGCGTTTTCTCGGGTAGGCTCTTCCAGCTTAAGGATATTCATTATCTGCTGGGGCTCCGCTTTTTTAAGCATGAACAGATTGTCCTGAAGTTCATATTTGCCTTTTCCGCTGTTGTACTTGTAATACGCAAGAGCCAGCTGTGTAATCCTGTCATCCATGCCTTCCATGCTTCTATCCGATGTAGTCTGCACATCATAGACAATGAACGGGTTGTGATCGTTTCCAATCATGCTCATCAGTCTTTCGTAATTCGTCTTTGCCATTTGTCATTCCCCTTTCCATCTGGATGGGGGCAGATTGCCCCCGTTTTATCTGCTAGAATGGAAGGTCATCTTCAGACAGCTGGAGCTGTATTGCAGATGCAACCAGATCCTCTGCGTATTCGATATCCTTCTTTTCCTCAGCAGTATTATCCTCAGCCTCTGTATTGGCTGGAATTTCATCCACTTCACCAGAAGCAGCCTCTTTCTTTCTCGCACTCAGGAAGCGTACACTATCTGCAACCACTTCCATAATGTAGGATGCCTGATCATCACGCACCATCTTGTATGTATGCAGTTTTCCCTGGATGGATATCATAGAGCCTTTTGAAAGGTATTTCACCATCGTTTCTGCCAGACCATTCCATGCACGACAGCGGATATACTCCGTCTGTCCTCCACCATCTACTGCAAGA
>JABUSD010000045.1 GCA_021442845.1 Holdemanella sp. | reverse complement strand
AGCATAAGCTGGGCCACATCCGGATGTCTTTGCAGGCAGAACTTCATGAAGAAATCATCGATGAGGCAGGCTTCATCCACCAACTTTTGAATATTCAATTTTTCGGCTAACATTTTTAAACCTCCTTTATATATCTATTCTCAAGAAAGGAGGATTTTTGATAAAAAATTGTAAAAAAAAGACTAAATCTTATGATTTAGCCTTGATTTCATGTAATAATTCTAATCTTTTTTCAATCTCAATCTTTCTGGATACAGGAACTTTCTTAAGGATATTTGACCATTTATCTAGTTCTGTCTGAATAAATTCTTTATATTCCTTACTTACTATGACATGTCTTCCATATTCTTTTTCCTTATCAGACATTGTATAAGGTGTCAAAGATATTTCACATTCCAACAAAGGATAGAAATGGTTGTCTTCAAAAATGATGGTTTCTTTAAGAATATCAATTCCATTCTGACTACAATAATCTCTCAGTTCATTTACATCCTTATGCGGCAATAAATACAATTTCATATTCTTCTTAAGTTTTCCAAAAGAAGCAGAAAGAATTTCAATGATTGTCTTAGCTCCCATTCCTGCAATGACAATAGTATCTACATCCTCTGGTAGATTTTCAATGCCATTCATAAGATAAGGAATGACTTTTTCTTCCACATGATATAAATGAATTGTCTTTTTAGCATTTTCTAATGGACCTTGGGCTATATCACACGCATAGGCTTTTTCTACCTTTTCAAGCAATATGGCATTGACTGCCACATAGCCATGATCACAGCCTATATCAGCTAATACTGTTCCATCAATCCATTCAACCAATGTAGAAAGTCTTTTAGATGTCTGTATCATCATGGTTTCACGAAGTCTTTTAATCGTTTTGAGCGATTTGGATGTTTCAGTTTACGTAAAGCTTTTGCTTCAATCTGACGGATACGTTCACGTGTCACATTAAATTCCTTACCAACTTCTTCCAATGTTCTTGTACGTCCATCTTCAAGTCCAAAACGCAAGCGAAGCACTTTTTCTTCTCTTTCTGTCAATCCTTGAAGTACACTGTTGATTTCATCCTTTAATAACTGGTTATTGGCATAGTCATCTGGTGATAATGTATCTTTATCTTCAATGAAATCGCCTAGGTGAGAATCATCTTCCTCTCCAATTGGTGTTTCAAGCGATACCGGATCCAAAGAAATCTTTTGAATCTCTCTTACCTTTTCAGCACTGATATTGCCAATCTTTTCCGCAATTTCCTCAGGAAGAGGGTCACGACCTAAATCCTGTACCAATTGTCTTTGAATGCGTGTCAATTTATTGATTGTTTCAACCATATGCACAGGAATACGGATTGTTCTTGCCTGGTCAGCAATGGCACGCGTAATGCTCTGACGAATCCACCATGTTGCGTATGTAGAGAATTTAAATCCTTTTGTATAGTCAAATTTTTCAACCGCTTTGATTAATCCGCAGTTTCCTTCCTGGATTAAATCCAGAAATAACATACCACGCCCTACATATTTCTTTGCGATAGAAACCACAAGACGAAGGTTGGAATTGATCAGCATCTGTTTGGCATCTTTTCCTTTTTCAATCAATTCTTCCAGTTCCTTAATACGGTTTTCATCCTGACATGTTTTTAATTCAATCAATGCAGCATCTCCAACCTGGATAGCACGCGCTATTTCTGGCTCATCAGCTGGATTCAACAGTGGAACCTGACCGATTTCCTTTAAATACATCTTGACTGGGTCATTGATTTTGGCATGGGATTGCGATGCAAATGTCTTTTCAAGAGTGCTGATTTCCTCTTCAACAGAAATATCTTCATCTTCCATTTCATCAATCGAGCTATCTAGATTTTCATCCAGCTCCGTTTCTTCCACTTCTTCAAAGACATCCTCTTCGGATGCATCTTCATCCATGAAATTAATGTCATTTGAATCACACCATGCATACAATTCATCCATCTGATCATCATTTAATTCAATATCACTGATTGAATCCATGAAATCGTTTTGTAGTAATTGCGCATCTTCGTCTCTAGCTACCAATAAAAACTCCTTGGCATCTTCTAAAGAAATAAACTTTTTCCCTTTTAATACTGCATTCTGTTCCATAGTTTATCCACCTTCCTTTCGACGTAATGCATTTTTCTGAATAATTAAATTACTCTTCTTCTGTGCTAGCTTCACCTTTTCCATAGGACTTTCCATTTCCTGAATCTGCTTATTCATCAAGTCAATCTGCTCTTGAAGCGTACATTCCTTAATCTTATCCATCGAATCAAGAAAGTATTCTTCATTGTATTCATGCATTCTTTCCGGATTGGAAATCAATTCTACAAATAGGTTTCTAACATCTTCTTCCTCAATATGGGCTACAAGTATATCCTGATCCAATATATCCATTTTGCGATATGCATCATAGATATATAAGGATAGCTGATTACAAGCCATATTCTGAAAGAAACCGATCTGCTCTTTAAAGGATAAGGCAGCTCGCTTACTGACTAACATCATAGAAAGGATTGCTTCTTCTGCCTTTTGTCTTCCTGAAAGAGGTTTTTCAATATATCGGATTTTTGGTTTTTCTATACGATTTGAAAAGGTTGGCTCCTGATCTTTGTGCAAGCTATAATCAAATCCAGTCAATTCCTTAATGCGAGCAAAGTGCGTAGGCCTTTCAAACTCTTCACAGATCAGCATGATAGCTTCATGAATCTCCTGAGCATATCTTTTCTTGTCGTCGTAATTATTTAAATTGTATTGGGATCCAAGATAATCAAAAAGGAAATCAACAAAGGAAATCGTTTTATTCATGATGGAATGAAACTCATCCATTCCTTTCTGTTCCAATAATTCATCTGGATCAAGTAAAGTGTTATTGCGAATAATCTGGAAAGGAATCCTTGCCTTCATGGCCATCTTTCCAAATTTATAGGTTGCATTTCTTCCTGCTGCATCCCCGTCATAACAGACATAGATAGGCACCTGCAGTTTCTTCAATAAAGACAGCTGTACATCGGTACAGGCTGTACCAAGACAGGCTACACTTTCATGAATCCCTGCCTTTTCAAAGGCAAGTACATCCATGGCCCCTTCCACAAGAAAACATCGTTTTTCCTTTCGTGCTGTTTCTTTAGCACGATGATAGTTAAAGACAATCCTTCCTTTTTCATAGATTGGAGTCTGGGAAGTATTGATATATTTGGCTACGTCTTTACGATTGTCAAGAATTCTTGCGGTGAATCCAACTGGATTTCCATTTTCATCATGAATAGGAATCGTAAAGCGCTGAAAGAAAACTGAATGCAGATTTCCATATTCATCTTCTCTAGCTAAACCTGTTGATACCAGATCGGATGGTGAAATGTCTTTTGCCAATAGAAAATCCATCACCTGTTTTTCATTAGGTGCATAACCAATACCAAAACGGGAAATGATATCATTGGACAGATGGCGCTTTTGTAGATATTGTCGACAAAGCGTACCATCTTCCGTTTTTAATTCATATTGTGTATAGCGTATAAATGTATCCAGCGCATCATAATAAGGCTTATTGACATTTTCCACAACCGGTATATCAATGGATGTATAGCGCAATGGATAGTTAATAAAACCAGCAATTTTGGCGACAGCTTCCGGATAGGAAATCTTTTCCATCTTCTGTACA
>JABUSD010000352.1 GCA_021442845.1 Holdemanella sp. | reverse complement strand
AGGGCAGGCTGTCTTACATGGAGCTGTACCTGTGTCATAACAGTTGATACGATTGTTGTCACGATAGTTTTCATCCCATTTGCTTTCAGGCCAGTTAATAATATCTGGAAGTTCATGTTTAGGATATTCAATCATACCGTTCTTTGTACATAGCTTCTGTCCAAGCTTAACCGCACCAGCAGGGCAATACTCAACACATTTACCGCAGGCAACACAATCCTGTGCCGTAACACGAGCACGATATGCACTTGCCGATAAGTTTGGTGTATTGAATAGCTGTGAAGTACGTAGGGCATTACAGATGTTTATATTACAGTTACAGATACCGAAGATCTTTTCTTCACCATCGATATTTGTAATCTGGTGTACAAATCCGTTATCTTCTGCTTTCTGTAAGATTTCAAGGGCTTGTTCATATGTGATATCATGTCCTTTTCCCGTTTCTCTACAGTAGTCGGCAAAGTCACCAACACCGATACACCATGCCTGGGCATCATCGGCTACACCTTCATTTAAGATACCACGAGATACACGGCATGAACATTGTCCAACACCGATGTGTCCTTCATATTTCTTTAACCAGTGAGAAATATGTTCAATATCTACCGATTTGTTTTCCATTGAGATGGCTTTTTCAACTGGAATAACATGCATTCCAATACCAGCTCCTCCAGGAGGAACCAATTGGGTAATTCCAGCTAATGGAATATAAGTCATTCTTTCAAAGAAAGAAGCAAGAGCAGGGTGTTTTTTCAAACGGTTGTTTTCACCAGTTACTGGATCTTCTTCCATGTTGAATAGTTCGGCAGAACCAGGTACAAACATTGGAAGGCAATAACGGCGGATTGGTGTCATATTAGGCATTGGACGATCATGATAGTAATGGTTACCATAATCATATTCCAATAGACCGATATAGCTCATTTCATCCAATAATTTCTGGAAATGCTCCTGTTCCGTTTCCTTTACTTTGCATAATTTTACTAATTCTTCAAACGTGTAGTGTTTTCTGACCTTCATCTTTAAGGCAATGTCTGCCATTTCATCGGTTACGATTTCTCTTAATCCCCAATATTCAGGATCATCAGCAGTTACCTTTATCTTATGCCCAAGAACGTCAGTTATTTTCTGGGCAAGCTTAAGGATTTTCTTACTTGGATTCGGTTCTCCCATATAAGGAGGAATCACATGTTTACTCATTTCTGGCATATTTTCTGCACTCCTTTTTTATATAATATTCCTTCACAATAATTCTATCACACTGTAAGCGCTTAACACAATGAATGAATTTTGGTCATTTTATATATTTTCAAAAAATAGAATCATGATTTGATAATGAGGATATAAAACTTTATAATTATGTAGGAAAAGAAAAAAGCCTTCTTGCGAAGGCTTCATTTACAAGTGGCGTCCTGGAAGAGACTCGAACTCCTGACCGTACGCTTAGAAGGCGTATGCTCTATCCAACTGAGCTACCAAGACAGCACATGTAATATAACACAATCGTTATTATATTTCAACAGGAAAGCGTGAATATTGTGAATTTTGATATGGAAGAAAGAAAGGGTTATACCTTTGTCGGATGGTATGTCGATGAGGCCAGAACACTTCGAATCAACCCCAGTGGAAAGCTGCCAGAAGCTATGCATTTATATGATAAATGGGAATTGAATCAATATACAGTCGAGTATGACTGTCGAGGTGGAATGAACTCAAGAAGAAATCCAAAGACTGTTACAATTGAATCCGGACCAATCCAGCTATTTCCGGCAACAAGAAGAGATATGGTATTTGATACATGGACACTCAATGGAAAGCGAATCAAGTTTTTACCAGAAGGAATCTATGAAAATATTAAATTAGTGGCACATTATAAGCCATTAAATCGTGTCCACTTTGAAGTCAATGGAGGGGCTAGAGTGGAAGATCAGATTGCCAATAATCAAAATCTATTAAAAGAATTTAGACCACCAGTTAAAATTGGATGTGAATTTGTATGCTGGTGCTGGGATAAGGAATGTACTATTCCATTTTCCTTTGATCAGGCCATCACAAAATCATGTACTTTGTATGCAAGATGGAATGTGAGTACATATAAGGTCACCTATGATTTAAATGGAGGTATGGCATCTCGTACAAATCCAAGATCCTATACATATTTTGATTCTAAATATGATTTGGTACCAGCTAGAAAGAAAGGATATACCTTTGTGGGCTGGAGAGATAATTATGGAAATAAAAAGAATGCCATTCCCAAGAATTCATTAGGGGACAAACATTTTATCGCTTGTTTCAAAAAAGAAGAATAAATCTTCTTTTCTTTTTATGGAAGGAGAAAAAGAAATGAAGGAAGTCAATCTAACAGAGGGAAGTGTATTGAAAAATGTATTACGCTTTTCTTTACCTTATTTATTAACATGTTTTCTACAGACATTTTATGGATTAGCTGATCTGTTTATTACCGGACAGTTTAATGGAGCCTCTACCATTACAGCGGTATCGATAGGATCTCAGATTATGCATATGCTGACTGTTGTGATTGTAGGATTGTCCATGGGAACAACCGTATTAATTGGACATGCCGTTGGCAAAAAAGAGAATCAGGATATCAAAAAGACAATTGGAAATACCGTTATCCTCTTTCTAATATCGGGACTTATCCTTACTATTCTATTATTGGGATGTTGTGATGGCATTGTTAAGGTGTTATCTACACCAGTAGAGGCCATACAGGAGACAAAGAATTATCTATATGTCTGCTTTGTCGGGATATTATTTATCACATTCTATAATGTCATCAGTTCCATCTTTCGCGGTTTAGGCGATTCCAGGACACCGATGGTATTCATTGCGATTTCAGGCATCATCAATATTGGACTGGATTATATATTGATAGGACCATTGGGTATGAAAGCCTTTGGAGCTGCTCTAGCCACTGTCATTGCCCAGGCATTATCGGTAATCATGGCCTATATATATGCAAGAAGAAATAGCGAACTGTTCAAATTGAATAAAACAGATCTAATGATAGAAAAACAGATCATGTCCGATATGATTAAGGTTGGTTTTCCCATCGCAGCCCAGAATGGATTTATCCAGGTATCCTTTCTTGTGATCACAACGATTGCCAATCAAAGAGGCGTAGAAATTGCTGCCGCAGTAGGAATTGTAGAGAAGGTGATTTCCTTTCTGTTCCTTGTGCCCAATGCGATGATGTCCAGTGTTTCTGCCATTGCAGCCCAGAATGCAGGAGCAGGCAAACATGAACGCTCCCGACTTACATTATACTATGGTATAGGAATTGGCGTTGTTTCCGGCATTTTCTTTACCATCCTTTGCCAGTTTAAAGCGGAAAGTATTGTAGCCATATTTGCCGGAAAGGAAGAGCAGGTCATCCACTATGGTGGCCAATATCTTCGCTCCTATGTTACCGATTGTATCGCAGCAAGTTTTCATTTCTGTTTCAGCGGTTATTTCTGTGCCTATGAAAAGGCGTATCTATCTTTTGTACATAATGTCATTTCAATCCTTGTGATTCGTATTCCAGGCGCTTATCTTGCATCGGTATACTTTCCCCATACGCTATTTCCAATGGGACTTGCAGCACCGCTAGGATCGGTTTTATCGGCAATCATCTGCATTCTAGCTTTTCTTTATCTAAACAAAAAGAAG
>JABUSD010000280.1 GCA_021442845.1 Holdemanella sp. | reverse complement strand
CTGCTTGATTTCCTTGTTCTTCGTACTTTCGGTGGCATTCTGCATGTCCCGTCTGCGTTTCAAGGGTCGTAAGACGTTTATGAACATCGCACTGATTTTGGGCATGTTCCCATCCATTATGTCTGTCATCGCTATCTACTTCATTTTGAAGGCGTTCCAGCTGTTCATTATATAAATTACGCATTTATCCAAACCTCCCTGTAATATAATCTTCTGTTCTTTTATCTTTTGGATACGAGAAAATTTGATCCGTTGTTCCATATTCAATCAAATCTCCCAATAAGAAGAAAGCGGTATTATCAGAAATACGAACAGCCTGCTGCATGTTGTGCGTTACCATGACAATGGTATAGTTCTTCTTTAATTCCTGTACTAGATCCTCTATCTTTGATGTAGAAATAGGATCCAATGCACTTGTTGGTTCATCCATCAACAATACATCTGGTTCTACCGCTAAAGCTCTTGCGATGCATAAGCGCTGTTGTTGTCCTCCAGATAATCCTAGCGCACTTTTCTTCAATCGATCCTTTACCTCATCCCAGATTGCAGCTTTTCTTAATGATTTTTCAACAATCGCATCTAATTCCTTTTTATTTGTAATACCATGGGTTTTGGGTCCATATGCGATATTGTCATAGATGCTCATTGGAAATGGATTTGGTTTCTGGAATACCATTCCAATGTTTTTTCTTAATCCATTGACATCGATACTTTTTTCAAAAATATCCTGTTCGCGATATTTTACTTCTCCTTCGATTCGTACAGATGGAATTAAATCATTCATGCGATTTAATGTTTTTAGAAAGGTGGATTTTCCACATCCAGATGGCCCAATAAAGGCAGTAATCTTATTTTCTTCAATATCTATATTGATATTCTTTAATGCCTGTTTTTCTCTATACCATAAATTTAAATCTTTAACTGAAATAATATAACTCATAGATTTCTCCTTTTCTTAAAGTATTGACCAACTAGCGTTGTACTAAAATTAATCAATACTGTTAATATCATTAGAATAGCGGCAATCGCAAAAGCAACTTCAAATTCTCCCTGTTCTTTTGCGTATACATATAGGGCAACCGTTAAAGATGCCCCTGATTTTGTGATCCCTGTAAAGAACCCATTTAATGCATGAGCAAATCCAGCTGTAAATAGTAATGCAGCCGATTCACCTACAATACGTCCAACAGCTAGAATACACCCTGTAATGATTCCATCTACACAACATGGAAGAATCACAGTATGAATTACACGCCATTTTCCTGCTCCTAAACCAAAGGCTCCCTCGCGATAGCTTTGTGGAACTGTCTTCAGACTTTCCTGGGTTGTTCGCATAATTGTGGGTAATGTCATGATGACAAGCGTTAAACTTCCAGCAAGAATCGATGTCTTTAAATTTAGAAACTGGCAGAACACAAGCATTCCCACTAATCCATATACAATGGAAGGAATTCCAGATAGTGTTTCGGCGGCATATTCAATGACACCTACAATTTTCTTATTTGTCGCATATTCACTCAAATAAATCGCAGCCCCTACGCCTAGAGGAAGCACAATCAATATCGTTGTCAATACTAGATAGATTGTATTTAAAATATCTGGAAGAATTCCAATGCTGCCTGTCAGATAGCTTGGTTTTGTCGATATTAATTTCCATGTGATATTTGGTAATCCTTTTATTAGTACATATCCAATCAAAAAGACAACAAAGGAACATGTGAGAATGGTGGAAAGAAGCATAAGTGCTCTCATTCCATATATATATACTTTTCTTTTTGTCTGCATACCTTACTCCTTTTCCTTCTTTAAGAAAAAATTCAAAGTTGCGTTTATGAACATAATAAATAGAAACAATACAAGGGCAATGGAGAATAGTGCCTGCTGATGTAGGCTTCCATCTACCGCATAGGACATTTCGCTAGATACAGCCGTTGTCAAAAAACGCACACTTCCAAATAAAGTTGGCATATTTGCCACATTTCCCGATACCATGATAACGGCCATTGCCTCCCCAATTGCTCTTCCAATTCCTAGTACAATTGCGGTGGCAATTCCACTTTTGGCAGCAGGAACAGATACCTTAAAATATGTTTCTATCGGTGTTGCACCTAACGCAAGCGATGCTTCTTCATATTCTTTTGGTACAGCTTCTAATGCCGTTAAAGAAACTTTAATAATCGATGGAAGAATCATTATCGCAAGAATAATAATTGCGGCAAAAAGACTTGCCCCATCGGGTAAATTAAATAGTTTTCGAACACCTGGTACTAGTACCATCATACCCACTAAACCATATACAACCGATGGAATACCTGCAAGCAGACTGATAGCCGTTTCTACAACCGACTTCACTTTTTTAGATGCGATCTTCGCAAGATAGATGGATGTAAGAAATCCAATTGGAACACCTAATAAAATTGCCCCGGCTGTTCCATATATACTTGTAAGAATAAATGGCAGAATTCCATAAACTGCTTCTTTATTGGTTGGTGCCCATTTTGGTCCAAACAAAAATTTAAATATTCCTATCTTACCAATTGCAGGAATACCTGCAATCAAAAGATATACAGTTATCAACAATACACAGGCAACCGTAATAAATCCTAACACTAAAAAGATTCCATGAATCACATCTTCAACCAGCTGTTTTCGTGTTTTCATCTTTTTCACCTCCAGGAAATAAGAGGCCTTTCGTTGAAAGGCCATATTTTTAGTTAGCAGGAACAACACCAGCTGATACGATAATTTCTTTTGCCTCATCACTGAATGCAAAATCATAGAATGCCTTGGCAGCTTCTGATAATTCTGTACCCTCCTTTGTGACAAGAACAAATGGACGTTGTACCTTATATGTTCCATCTTTAATTGTTGTTTCACTTGGTGCTATACCATCTACTTTGATTGCCTTAACAGTATCTTTTACAGAGGCAAGGGATGCATATCCAATCGCATTTGGATTCTGTGAAACAGTTGTGATTACATCTCCTGTAGAAGTCAATTCCTGACGATATTGACATTTTTCCTCTGTCTTTGTGATTGATTCGAATCCATCACGTGTTCCCGATCCAGCTTCACGTCCAATCAAGACGATTTCTCCATCTTTTCCGCCAACATCTTTCCAGTTTGTGATTTCTCCTGTAAAGATCTTTGCAACCTGCTCCATTGATAAATCTTCTACTTCATTTTCCGGATTGATGATAATCGCAATTCCATCATAAGCAAGTACAGTTTCTGTCAATCCTTTTGCTTTTTCTTCCTCTTTTAAATTACGACTTGATAACCCGATATCACAGCGTCCTTCTGAAACAGCTGTAATACCACTTCCCGATCCAGTTGGATTATATGTGAAAGTAACGCCACTATTTGCTTCCATGAACGATTCACCTAATCCTCCAATAACCTTTTCCATCGATGTTGATCCATCGGTTGATACAGATCCTGATACAGTCGTTGTTTTAGATCCACATCCTGTTAACATAGTTGCTGCTAGTGTAGCAGCGAATGCAAAACGCATAATTTTCTTCATCTTTTTTTCTCCTTCAATGGTTTTTCCATTTACATTGAATATTCTAAAAACTAGAAGTAAAAACCAATATCGTATCACTGTAAAAATATAGAAAGAAAAAAACCTGTATTTCTCCAGGTTCTTTACAATGCATACTTATGTAAATATCACGTATCAAGACTGTATA
>JABUSD010000110.1 GCA_021442845.1 Holdemanella sp. | reverse complement strand
GAACAACTGGAAAAAAATTTTCCCACACTGTTAACTCTTCAGGTGGTTTCTTTTTATATACAAAATCTTTTAAATGAACGGGTGCGAAGCGAGGGCAATCTTTTAATTTACATAGAAAAGGATATAACTGGTTTGTAAAAGCATATTTTTTTAGGAAATATGCTTCATCATATCTATTTAGATATTGCTTAATCGCTTCAGGAAGTAGAATTTCCTTGCTATCTGGTATGATATCTTCCCAATCTATATAGGATAGTTCGGATAATACCATCGCATCAATCGTATTAAAAGGTCTTTCGTTAAATGTAATATCGCGTCTTAATTGTAAATAATCTAATAATCTAACCATGACTCAATTATATACCAACAAAGCTAATTAAACAAAAAAAGAGGCGGAGAGCCTCTTCAAATTATTACATTAATTGACGGAACATTGCTTCGAAATCTGCGATTTCTGCATGTCTTGGGTTACCAGGAGCACAAGCATCTGCAGCAGCTGATTCACATAAGAATGGTAAGTCTTCTTCCTTGATAGCTAATTTAGTTGGGATACCAACATCAACAGATAATTGTCTTACAGCATCGATAGCCGCTTTGCGATATTCTACTTCATTCATTCCTGTAGTATCTACACCAAATGCTTCAGCGATATCTTTGAACTTAGTTCCTGTATATTCCTGGTTGAATTCCATAACGATTGGAAGCATCATAGCACAAGCTACACCGTGAGGTGTATCATAAACAGCACCTAGTGTGTGAGCCATAGAGTGAGCGATACCTAATCCAACGTTAGAGTAAGCCATAGCTGTTACATATTGAGCAAGAGCCATTCCTTCTAATCCGTCTGGATCTTTTTCAACAGCTTTTCTTAAATTCTTAGCGATTAACTGGATTGCCTTTAAGTCTAAACAGTCAGCTAATTCCCAGGCGGCAGCTGTTGTATATCCTTCGATTGCGTGTGTTAAAGCATCCATTCCAGTAGAAGCTGCTAATCCCTTAGGCATAGAAGCCATCATATCTGGGTCAACGACAGCTACATCAGGAATGTCGTTAGGGTCTACACAAACGAATTTACGTTTCTTTTCAACATCAGTAATTACATAGTTGATTGTTGATTCTGCACCAGTTCCTCCAGTAGTTGGAACAGCGATTGTGAATACTGTACGGTTCTTAGTTGGTGATAAACCTTCTAATGAACGAACATCATAGAATTCAGGATTGTTAACGATGATTCCAATACCTTTTCCAGTATCCATTGATGAACCACCACCAATAGTAATCATGAAATCTGCACCAGAAGCTTTGAATGCATCTACACCATGCTGAACATTTTCAATTGTTGGGTTTGGTTTAATGTCTGAATAGATTACAAAGTCAATTCCATTTGCAGCTAAAAGGTCAGTTACTTTAGCAGTTACACCAAATTTTACTAAATCTGGATCTGATGCAACGAATGCTTTTGTTAATCCTTTTCCTTTAACGATACCTGGGATTTCATTAATGGCACCATGTCCGTGATATGACATACCATTAAGTACAAAACGATTTACAGCCATAATATATAATTCCTCCTATACTGTAATTTTACAATTTGATTATACTAATTTTTTCACAAAGTATACAAGGACTTTAACCTAGGAATTGTAGGACTTATGTTGCATACTTGATACTATCTTCGAATTGTTTTGTGCTGAATATAATGGTATATTATATGGTATGAACTATATAAAGACGAAGAAGAGAGGACTTGGATATAATGCCACATTTAGTGTTGCTTTTGGATTCTTTGTAGCAATACTAGTAGGAAGCTTGCTCCTATATTTGCCAATTTGCCAAAGTGGTGAATATCCAATAAAGTATGTGGATGCCTTGTTTACTGCAACGACATCTGTATGTGTAACTGGACTGGTTACAGTTCCTACGTTTTCAGCATGGTCTACATTAGGACATATCGTGATTACAATTCTGATTGAAGTCGGTGGACTTGGGGTTGTAACCTTCATGATTGTTTTGATTACGAATCTTGGAGGCAAAGTCGGACTTAAGGAAAGCATCATGATTCAGACAGCCTATAATGTGGATCGCAAAAAAGACATGGTTAAGGTAGTATATAAGACACTTATCGGAGCCTTGGTTGTTCAGATGGTGGGCGCATTGTTGTATATGATTGTGTTTGTCCCAGAATTTGGATTGAGAGGAATCTGGATTAGTATCTTTAATTCTGTGTCAGGTTTCTGTAACGCAGGAATGGATATTATTGGTCCTGATAGTTTAATACCATATCAGAGCAACCTGCTTATCAATATCGTTACATCGCTATTGATCGTTCTAGGAGGTATTGGGTTCCCTATATGGTGGTTTACACTATCGTATTTAAAAGAAAGGGATTGGAAAAAACATATTCCTATATCTGTTCGAATTGTATTGACATCAACGCTTATATTGATTTTTGGTGGAGCTTTATTGATTTTGCTGTTCGAATATAACAACCCGGATACCATTGGAAATCTTCCATTTGGGGATAAAGTGCTTGTATCTATTTTCCAGTCTGTCACAACAAGAACCGCTGGATTTGCCACGGTGGCACAGGAAAAACTTAGAATGAGTACTGTTGTATTATGTAGTGTTTTAATGTTTATTGGGGGATCTCCATCAGGAACAGCAGGTGGTATCAAGACAACAACGCTTGTGATTGTATTCGCAACCGTTATATCGATTGTAATGGATAGAGATGAAACAGTCATCTTCAGACGAAAAATTAATGCAGGTACAGTTCGACAGGCGTTTGCGATATTCATGTTTAGTTTGACTGTTATGATTGTTGGTTTGACACTTCTTTGTGTTGTTTGTCCAGGCAATTTAGCAGATTGTTTATATGAAATCGCATCTGCCATTGGAACGGTTGGTCTTACAAGAGCGTTGACACCAGGCTTAAGTACAGCTGGTAAATACATTGTCATCGCAACAATGTATCTAGGAAGAATTGGACCGATCACATTATCTATTTTCTTCGGAAAAGATAGATTGGGTAATAAGCTTCGTTATGCAGAAGAAAGTGTAAATGTTGGATAGAGAGGGTCTTTATGAAAAAGAATAATGCGTATTTAGTAATTGGATTAGGTGAATTTGGTCTAAGTGTAGTTGATACATTATCTGCATTAGGAAACGATCTGATTGTAGTCGATAAATATGAAAGCAAATTAACAGAAGTTGCCGAGAAAGTTACAGAGGCAATTTGTGCAGATGCCAGCGATCCGGATGTATTGGATCAGATTGATTTAGAAAAAATCGATGCTGCATTTGTTGCGACATCAAGAGATTTTACAGCGAGCGTCTTAATTACAATCCAGTTAAAGGGAAAGAACCAGAAGGATGCAGGAAGACGTCCTTATGTTATCGTAAAAGCAAACAATGAACTAGAAGGTAAAGCTCTGGAATGCGTTGGTGCAGATAGAGTTGTTTATCCAGAAAAGGAAATGGGATGCCGTATTGCCAATCTGGTTGATCACGGATACTATTTAGAAGAAGTTGAACTATCGGATGAACATGCAATCACAACAATTGGAACATTAAAAGAATGGTGGGGAAAAACAATTATAGATTTAGATTTCCGTAACACATATAAAATGACAATTCTGGGTGTTTATAAAACGGAAGATAATGAGGAATATATCGATAAAGTCGGAGCTAGTAGATTAGCAAA
>JABUSD010000170.1 GCA_021442845.1 Holdemanella sp. | reverse complement strand
TTCTTTAAATCGTCTATTTCAACAAGATTGGATTGTCGAATTGAAAAGAATGGAATGCCAATGATAATGCCATCAATTCCACTTTTTTTCAGTTTTTCCAGATTTTCAAATTCATGTACCGTTGAAATAAACATAGCCATCTCCTAATATATCATAAACTTATTGATTCTTTAAGTGTTCCATAACTTCAATAAGCTCTTTTTCGTTATAAACTACATAATCAGATGCCATACCTTCCTTTGTATGGTGGCGATTGAAATGAATGGTATGCATACCTGCCTTTTTAGCCCCTTCCATATCATTGGTATAGTTATCACCAATATAGCACCAGTTTTCTGGCAGATCTTTTAAACGTTTAAAAACTTCCCTATATAATTCAATATTCGGTTTCGCATATCCAATATCACCACTTGTAAAGATATGATCATCATCAACAAAATCCTCTACCTTTAATACACTGCATTTCATTCTTTGATGCGTATCTTCTCCATTGGTTAGAATAGCATATTCTAAATCCTGTTTCATTAAATATTCTTTAAATGCAGGATCCATGGAAATCTTATATTGATACTTTTTATAGGTATTCTGAAATTGAATGCTTCTTTCCATTGATAAATCAATTCCAAAAGCTCTACTTGCATGATAGATGCGATAGATGCCACCTTCATCGGATGTGATTTCCCCACTTTGTATCTTATGGAATATGGTATCGCCAATATCTCTATATGTCTTATAGAAGATATCATAATCATATCCGATAGCTTCTGGAAAGGATTCCTGAATAGCCATTCTAAAAGGCCATTGCAGATCATAGAGAGTATCATCACAATCAAACATAAATTTCATTTTTAATCACCATTAGCTATTCTATCATAAAAAAGGAAGATTATGATAAATCTTCCCCATTTGTTTCAATAACCTTTTTATACCAATAGAAAGAATCCTTACAGATGCGATCCATTGTTCTCAAATCAAATTCATCCCTATCTACATAGATAAATCCATATCGTTTCGATATGCCATTGTGTGTACTTAATAGATCAATGGCAGACCATGGAAGATAGCCAATAACATTACATCCTTCTTCAACAGCCAATTTCATCTGTTCAATATGCTTGCGATAATATTCAATGCGATAGCTATCATGTACACATCCATCTTCCAATGTATCATATCCACCAATTCCATTTTCTGTAACTAGAATTGGTAAATGATATCTTGATTCCAGTTCATGAATAGTCACTCTAAATCCAATTGGATCAATTTCCCATCCAAATTCAGATTTATATAGATAAGGATTGTATACCGATTCATATAAACCTTCTTCCCGCATACCATTCTGCTGATCTTTTTGAATCACTTTTTCTTTTCCTTCATATACTTTTGCGGTTGCCGTATTATAATAATTCAATCCAATATAATCCGGTTTCCCATTTCTTAATATTTCATAATCTTCATCACAGATATCAAATAAGGCATCCTGTTCTTTTAGATAGCCAAGAACAATGGCATTGTATTTACCATATACAGCTAAATCCAGATAGAGCCAGTTACGAATCGCATTGAATTTCTGAGCAGCGATAATATCGTCTGGATTGCATGTAGCTGGATAGACATAAGCAATATTAGGATCACTACCAATCATGGCATGTGGACACATATCATGACATAGTTTGATCACTTTAGCCTGAGCCACTAACATATTATGATTTGCGATATATTTTTCTTTAATTGTTTCTTCCTTTTTATCAAAGATGACACTACCGGCAAGTGCCAATGTGTTCTGTTCAACAATGGTTGCCCAATATTTTACTTTAGGACCATAGTTTTCAAATAAGATTCTGGCATATTCATAGAACCAGTCAATAGATTCGCGGTTGTTCCATCCACCTAGTTTTTCTAATTCATATGGCATATCAAAATGAAACATCGATACAATCGGTTCGATATTATACTTTAGACATTCATCAATGACATCTTTGTAGTGATCAATTCCCTTTTGATTGATTGTTCCTTTGCCATCTGGAAGAATACGACACCAGGATACACTGAAGCGATAGGCTTTAAACCCCATCTTTGCATATAAGGCAATATCTTCTTTATAGCGATGGTATTCATCCGCACAGACATCTACCTGGGAAGTACCTTCTGGCACTTTCTTTACATCCTGTACACTTAAGCCTTTGCCATCTTCTTTGTTAGCCCCTTCAACCTGATAGGCAGAAGTCGATGCACCCCATAAGAAAGTATCTGGAAATCCCATATATTACTCCAATCCAAGAATAGTCGGTGCACTCTTATAATTGACACCCATGCGATCAATACCTAAATCAATCAATTCTAAATAATGTTTGCGATCACGGATACATCCTGCCCCTTTAACTTTACATTTTCCTTTGACTTCTTCCATCATGATGGAAATCACTTCACATGTGGCTCCATGTACTTCATATCCGGTTAAGAAGCCTGTGGATGTCTTCACAAAATCAACATTTGCCGATACGGCAATCTGACATGCCTTACGGATTTCTTCTTCACTTAATGTATCAACTTCAAAGATGACCTTGATAATTAAATTATGCGCATGCGCATAATCACTACAAGCTTTTAAATCGTTATAGACTTCCTCATATTTCCCACTGCGAAGCTTTCCATAATTGGCAACAATATCAAATTCAACAATTTCTGGATATTTTGTCAATACTTCAATCTGTTTGATACGGCTTTCTGTACTGCTTGTACCAAAAGGAAAATCAATAGTAGGCGCTAATAATGTATCTGTATTCTTACAATAAGGTAAACATAAATCAATATATAATGGATTTACACATACACATTTAACCCCTAATTCAACCCCTTTTTTCGTCTGTTCTACAATTAAATCATCGGTAAAGGATGGATGCAGAATGGAATAATCCATATATCTTGTCAGTTCCTTTAATGTCATTTCTACTGCTTTTTTCATAAAATACCTCCTACTTATACTATACAATAAATAAATAGACTTTATTCATGAAATAACATAGGATAATCACTTCTAGTATCAGTCATATGATAGATTGTGATTACATCCCCATTTCTTTTGAATATCGCAACGTGCTGTTTAAAAGTGATCATACGATAACCTCTTTCATTCAGCCAGTTATCAGGCGTATAAACACCTAGATCAGGGAAAATTTTATATTTTTTCAAAAATAAAAACGACCGCCAAATAACGATCGTTTTTATACACTTTAAAATTTAGGCTAACCATCTATACAGTAGTCTTTTTCTATCTCAACTATACAACGTATTTCTGCATTCTTAAATATTTACTTTAATCTAAATCTTTTCCGTTGGATTCAATGACTTTCTTATACCAGTAGAAGCTATCCTTGCGATAACGATTTCCCGTTCCAGTTCCATCATCATGATAATCTACATAGATGAATCCATAGCGTTTTTTCATTTCCCCAGTCGATGCAGCCACTAGATCAATGCATCCCCAAGGTGTATATCCAATTAGATCTACTCCATCTTGAATAGCTTCATCCATTGCCTTGATATGTTCTCTTACGTAATCTATGCGATATGGATCATGAATCGTACCATCTTCATTGAGTGTATCCGCTTGTCCAAGTCCGTTTTCAACAACCATAATCGGCATTTGATAACGATCATAGATTTCATTTAAGAAGCATCGTAAGCCAATTGGATCAATCTGCCATCCCCATTCAC
>JABUSD010000153.1 GCA_021442845.1 Holdemanella sp. | reverse complement strand
AGCCGAGCCGCAATTTCACCAATCATAGGTATAGAATGAACATTGAATTCATCCATTGTTTCATATCCCATCAATTGTGCCTGGCTTATATGAAAGACAGAAGCAAACTGTTCAATCTTTGATTGCGTTAAATCTACCTTTCCCTTTTCAATCTTGGCAATGGAAGAACGGTCCGTATATCCGGCAGCATCCGCTAACTGGGCTTGTGACATACCCATCTTAATACGGAAGTTTTTAATATTTTCATAAAGCTTATCCATAATAACATCTCCATTTGGTCAATATTATAATATATGAAAAGTGAATGAAAATCAACAATAAGTGTTGAATTTAATTCACATATCTGTTAGTATATAGATGTGAATTAAATTCACATTAAGGAGATAGAATCATGAGTACAAGACAATTGGAAATGGAAAGAGAAACGCTTAGAATGATGAATCGTGTTAATAATCATTCAAATAGAATCTATAAAGAAGAAACAGAAGAAGATTTATTGGATATTGAAAATATGAATGCAACTGCATATGGAATTGTTTTCTTTGCAGGTATGGCTGGATTCATCTGTTTAGCCGATTTGGCAATCGGTCTTATGAATATACTATTTTAATAAAAAAAGGAAACATTGCTGTTTCCTATAGTTTGAAGATGATTCCTAATCCTGCACATAGGCAGATTAGAAAAATTGGATGAAGTTTATCAAATTTCTTTCTAAAGAAATATATGATAATACACAGGATGACATTGATCCAGGAGATATTCATAGAGATTTCCCCCTTCTCGAATATTGTTGCGACAATGATTCCTAGTCCTGCTGATGCGATCATCGCACAGACAGAAGGTCTTAGACCATAGAATGCATCCTGTACAATTTTGCTTTCTTTAAACTTCTGTAAGAAGTGGGCAACAATTGTGATAACAATAATACTTGGTGCTACCAATGAAAGTGTTGTTGTAATACCCCCTAGAATAGAACCGTTTCCGGCAAGATAACCAACATAGGTTGCCATATTTACCCCCATTGGTCCTGGTGTTGATTCGGATACGGCAATCATATTCATCAGCATTTCAGTAGTAAACCAGTGATACTTATCAATCATTTCATATAGAAATGGAATTGTTGCTAGGCCGCCCCCTAAAGCAAAGAGACCTGTTTTGAAAAATTCAATACACAAAGTAAGGAAGAGTTCAAGTGTCATGATTGAACCTCCTTTTTTGTTTTAATGGCTTTCATTGTAATCCCTAATAGAGCGGATATAATAATAATCACAATCGTTGGTACAATGGATAGATACGTTAAGACAAGGGCAACTAAAAATAAGAGAATTCCAAAGAGATCTTTTACCCCTGTTTTATATAATTTCAATGTAGCATTAAAAATTAAGACACATACCGCAATGCGGATTCCATGCAAGGCATGCTGAACAATTTCGATTTCCTGGAAGTTTTTTAAAAGTCCTGCAATGGATAAGATAATCACAATCGATGGACTTACAACCCCTAATGTCGCAACTATCCCTCCAAGAACTCCCTTCTGATAATACCCGATAAAAGTGGCAGTATTGACAAAGATGACACCAGGTGTACATTGTCCTACGGCATAATAATCCATAATCTCTTCCAATGTAGCCCAATGTTTCTTATCGACGACTTCCTTTTCCAGCATAGGAAGCATCGCATATCCTCCTCCAAAGGTGAATGCACCAATCTTGGCAAAGGTAAGATATAAATCTAGATATTCCTTCATATAGACATCCCTCTTTTTCCTTATGTATTTTACAACATAATCTCTTAGATGAAAATATCTAAAAAAAGTGTATAATAGTCTCATTGGAGGATTTTACTATGAATAAGATAGTCGGATTTATCGGATGTGGAAATATGGGAAGTGCCATGATGAAAGGAATGGTTTCATCAGGAATCATCACTTCTGATCAGTTATGGGTAGCGGATGCATTTGCAGAAAGCTTTGAAAAGATTAAGGATTTACATGCACATACTACATTAGACAATAAAGAGGTAGTCAAACATGCAGATATCTTAATTCTTTCGGTAAAGCCATATATGTATGAACCAGTCATTTCAAATATTAAAGATTGTTTCAAGGAAAATGTCATTGTTGTTGCGATTGCAGCAGGAAAGACAATGGCCCAGTTAAAATACATGTGTGGTGTGGATACAAAGATTGTGCGAGTTATGCCAAATACACCAGCTATGGTACAGGAAGGCATGAGTGCTTTAGTAAAAGATAATCTTGTCACAGAAGAAGAAATGAATGAAATCGTATCGATTTTCAATAGTTTTGGAAAAGCGGAAATCATTAAGGAAGATCTGATGGATGCGGTTGTGGCCGTATCGGGATCAAGCCCTGCTTATGTCTATATGTTTATTGAAGCGATGGCAGATGCGGCTGTTGCTCAAGGTATGCCAAGAGCACAAGCCTATAAATTTGCAGCCCAGGCTGTATTAGGATCTGCCAAGATGGTATTGGAAACAGGTATGCATCCAGGTGCTTTAAAGGATAATGTATGCTCACCGGGTGGAACAACCATCGATGCGGTTATGGAATTGGAAAAGACAGGATTTAGAGCCAGTGTTATGCAGGCAATGAAAGTCTGTGCTGAAAAATCAAAGGAAATGTCAAAGTAAGACTCAATTTACATTTGAGTCTTTTTCTTTTACAATAGTAACTATGAAGAAATTAAGTTTATTATGTATTTCCTTTTTTGTATTTGTTCTAACGCTATTTCCAGTTCCCGTTTATGCAAGTGAAAAAGTCGATCTTAATGCTGGATATGCCTATGTAATAGATACTACCAGCAAGCGTGTATTCTATTCAAAGGATGGCGATAAAGAAATCTATCCAGCCAGCATGACAAAAGTTGTGACATGTATCGTTGCCCTTGAAGCTATCAAGGATATCAACGAAACGGTTACTATTGATGCATCCGATCTGGATGGACTTGTAGAAGCCAATGCTTCTGTTGCAGGATTTTATGAAGGGGAACAGGTAACCTATAAAGATTTATTATATGGATCCCTGCTTCCAAGTGGAGCAGATGCATCCAATGCCCTGGCAAGACTTACCTATGGCGATGTGAAAGCCTTTGTTGGAAAGATGAATGAACTATGTACAAAATTAGGACTTGAAAATACCCACTTTGTCAATCCAACCGGATTGCATTCCAATAATCATTACACAACATGCAAGGAAATGGCAGAACTTGTCAAATATGCCTATTTAAATAAGACATTCAGGGATATCTATGGAACTGTGGAATATACATCTACCAATGGCATTCATACATGGTTAAATACCTTATATACGGCAGCCCTCAACAATAACCTGGAATATGATTTCATTCTAGGCGCTAAGACAGGATATACCGATCTTGCCTTGAACTGTGTTGCCAGTGTCATCACATCCAATGATCATGAAATCATTTCCATTCTTGCCTATGATGAAGAAAGAGTCAATTTATTAGTGGATTTAAAATCGATTCAGACATATCTGGATTCAAAATATATTACTTTTGATCCTGAGTCGGTTGTTGATCAAAGACGATTTAAATATCACTTTGATAAGATTGATATTTATCGACAGAAAGAAAAGGCATTGTATCTTCCTAAAGACTTTGATAAGGAACTGTTAAAGTATGAATTTGATGATACAGTGGATAAAACGCCTATTAAAAAGAATGCTGTTGTTGGTACATATATAATC
>JABUSD010000145.1 GCA_021442845.1 Holdemanella sp. | reverse complement strand
CAAGATGTCTTTTTTCATGTTCCTATATTTTCACATGAACTCCTTGTATTTCACAAAAGTTCCCATATTCTTTTTATAAAATTTACATATCCATTGTGTATTATATACTCGAGCAAAGATAAATGCTCAACTCATAATACATTCAAAATTTAACTCTCTCTCCTTCCTAATGAATAATTATGAAATGAAAAAGGCATCATTCGATGCCTTTTTTGTTTAGATAGGCATGTAGAAAATAAGATGCTAAGCTATTCTTTTTGATCTGTTCTTTAGCTTCTTCTTTTGAAAACCAGCTATAAGAATCAATTTCATGATTAACATGGATCGTACTTCCATCTTTGACAAAGACAGTAAAGTTACACATCAATGTATTGGATGGGGCAAAATATTGAGTCTGATTGAATACCATAGAATGGACTTCCATACCAGTTTCTTCCTTTAATTCTCTTCGAACGGTATCTTCTACACATTCCCCTTTGGTTACATAGCCTGCCACTAATATATAATGATCTCTACCATATTGTTTGATTAATAGAATCTTATCCTTTCTTTCATCAATCACAATTAGACTTACGGCTACATTGAACATAGGAAAGCGATATTGTTTACAGTTTTCACAATAAGGAATCATCTCTTCATTTTCTAATTCTTTTTCAATTAATTTTGTACCACATTCTACACAATACTTCTCCATAACAACCTCAACTTATTTTTTTTCTGACAAAAGTATACTATAATATGGAAAGAAATGGAGGATACAAATATGTGTATTTTTTGTATGATCGCAAATGGAGAAATTCCAAGTTATAAAGTATATGAAGATGAAAGTGTATTGGCTTTTTTAGATGTAAATCCAACCGCATATGGACATACATTAGTCATTCCAAAAGAACACTGTGATTCGTTTTTAGATTGCCCTGCTGAAGTTAGAAATCATGTCTTTGAAGTAGCCCAGATGCTTGCCAACAAATTGGAAAAGAATTTAAAATGTGATGGAATCAACTTATTATCCAATATGCATGAAGCAGCTGGACAGAGTGTTCATCACTTCCATGTCCATCTAATTCCTAGATATGCAGGAAAAGATGTCATTCAGGTAGGATTTGGATCGATTGGAGAAGTCGATTTCACAAAAGTATTGGAAGATATCAATCATGAATAAAGTATTTGAAATAGGCATTGAAATTATTCAAAGAATTCAAGAGACACAAAGTGAAAAACTGGAAGAAGTTGGAAAAAGAATTGCCCATGCCCATATGAACGGAAACAAGTTCTTTGTGACTGGTTCGGGTCATTCCCATACCCTTGCCGAAGAACTCTATGGAAGAGCAGGTGTAATTGCCTTTACCATTCCAATCATGACAAGTGAACTGATGATCAATGAGCATCCTACAAAGAGCTCCTATATTGAAAGATTACCTGGTTATGCTGCCATTCTTGCAGAGTTGTATCACATTCAGGAAAATGATATTGTCATGATCGCATCCAATTCAGGAAGAAATGCCTATCCAATTGAAATGGCAATAGAGGCAAAGAAAAGAAATGCCTTTGTCGTAGCCATCACCAATATTGATCATAGTAAAAAGACAACATCAAGGCATGCATCCAACAAGAAACTAATGGATATTGCCGATATTGTGATTGATAACTGTGGTGTGATTGGAGATAGTGCCATTAAACTGGATGGCATGAATGCCACAATCTGTCCAACATCCAGCATGGCCAATGCCTTTATTGCTCAGGCTATCAACGTAGCCTGTGTGGAAGAATTATTAAGAAATGGACAGAATCCGGAAGTCTTTGTTTCCTTGAATTGTGATGGCAATGAAGATGTTAATGATATCCTATTTAAAAAATATACGCGATTATATTAAAACAGAGGCCTGTGCCTCTGTTTTATTGTTCTATTGTTCCTTCTTCTACCTGGATTTCATCGGTTGTTTCTTCTTTCTTTTCTTCCACAACCTGATTTTCTAGTGGGATATCCCATATATCAAATTGTCCACTGTAGATACGTACGACATAGTCGTAGTATTTTTCTTCGGTTTTTTCTGCTTCTGTCAGATACGCTTTGGTACCGAAGATATTATCTGTATTCACACGTTTTCCATCATTGATATCTGGTACTGTGACAAGATAATAGACATCCAAAGTTTCTTCTTCATGTCTAAATGTCAATTTATAGATCGCAATGATACGATCGGATTGGGTTGACTTTGATTTTAAGAAAGCTCTATATACAACATCGCTCTTTTCCATCTTATATTCAAGTTCGCTGTCTTCAATCATGTTGTAGACATCTTCTTTTCGTGAATTTAAATATGTATCCTGTGCCTTATAAATTTCCTTTAAATACTTTTCATCCATTTCTTCCAATGCGTTATATCGATTCTTTAATCCACTGACTTCAACATCCTTTTCCGTATTAATGGCTTTGAAGTGATATTGTTCTGCCAATGCTTCATCATAGGTTGCCACAACATGAATCGTATCGCCATTGGATAGATTCTTATTCGGTGTGATTTCATATACAACCGTATCCATAAATTCTCTTGTTCGCTGATTCAATTCCAATGCTCCATTGGAGATTGTTACACTGGCACTTCCATTTTCGCCTGTATAGTTAAATGTTACATCTTCCATCACATCGACATCGATTGTACGCAAAAAGAATGCATATGTAATAAATACAATGACTGTACACATTGATAAAATAGAAAAGAAGTAAAAGAATTTACTGCTTAGTTTCTCTTTATCCACAAAATCACCTTCTCCTATATATTCTAATCAAAATAGCGTGCACTTTCTATAGCTTTGTTTACATAATCCAATAAGCGTGTATCACTTTGTTTCGATAATACCTCCTGGGCATCCTTTACACAGGCTTCCATCATGGCTTTATCCTTTGTCAAATCCCCTAGGATAAAACTTGGAAGACCACTTTGTCGAACGCCTAATACATCGCCTGGTCCGCGTAATTGTAAATCATATTCGGTTAAGGCAAAACCATCCAATAAAGTTTCGAGTTTCTTTAAGCGATCTTTTGCCATATTATCTTTTGTTCCACTTAACATATAACAGTATCCCTGCACATCTGATCTGGCAACGCGTCCACGTAGCTGATGCAGGGTACTTAATCCAAATCGATGTGCATCATAAATGACCATCAATGTTGCGTTTTTCACATCAATTCCAACTTCTACAACCGTTGTACTGATTAAGATATCCATTTCATGTCTAGCAAAGCGATTCATGATATCCTCTTTTTCCTGGCGTGTCATCTTACCATGTAAAAGGCCAATTTTTACGCTTCCTTTGAATGTATTCTCCATTCCATTATAGATGGATGTTGCCGAACGGATATTGCTTTCCTGTCCTTCTTCAATTGATGGACAGATTACATAGCACTGTCTTCCTTCTTTAATGCCTAATAGAATATCAGATAGGATGGGTGCCATACTGGTTCCTTCAACATATTTTGTCACAACCGGTTTTCTTCCTGGTGGCATTGTCTTAATATTGGAAATGGACATATCTCCAAATAAGAAATGGGCATAGGTTCTTGGAATTGGAGTCGCCGACATCATTAGAAAATCCGCATTCTTCCCTTTTTCAAGTAAAGATCGTCTTTGTTTGACACCAAAGCGCTGCTGTTCATCCACTATGACTAGACCTAAATCCTGAAAGGATACACTTTCCTGGAACAAGGCGTGCGTTCCTACCACAATGGATATCTTTCCATTCTTTAAATCTTCAATA
>JABUSD010000329.1 GCA_021442845.1 Holdemanella sp. | reverse complement strand
GCATTAAGCGGATTGTTAGGATTGGATTTACACAATAAAGTTGCTGGTATCCTTGGTACTGGACGTATTGGTGTCTGCATGGCTCGTATCTGTAAAGGATATGGTATGACAGTTCTTGGATGGGATGCTTTCCCTAACAAGAAGTTAGAAGAAGAAGGATTATTGACTTATGTTGATAAAGAAGAATTATTAGCTAAGTCGGATCTGATTTCTTTACATGCTCCTTTATTCCCTTCTACATATCACATTATTGATGAAGCGGCTATCAAATTAATGAAAGACTCTGTCATGTTAGTTAATACATCGCGTGGTCCATTAATTGATGCTGAAGCTTTAATCAATGCCTTAAAGGAAGGTAAATTCCACGCTGTTGCCTTAGACGTTTATGAAGGTGAAGACAATAACGTTTATACAGACAGATCGGATGAAGCTATCACAAATGACATCACTGCTCGTTTGTTGATGTTCCCTCAGGTTGTATTGACATCCCACCAGGCATTCTTTACGCGTGAAGCATTACAGGCTATCGCTGTTGTTACTATGGAAAATGCACGTAACTTCAACGAAGGCAATGATTTAGGAATGTATGAAGTAAAAGCTGACTAATTATACAAAAAAGCGGTTCACTTTTGAACCGCTTTTATTTCATTTTCTAAATCGTTTAAATTAAGAACCTTATCAAATAAAGTGACACATGGCTTTTCATTTCGATATTCAACACAATCCGCATGGTAATGTCCATTAAACCAGCAGGTGTACTCTACTTTATTGGCAATTTTCTCTAAGACAGTCTGTACATTGATATATTGCTTCCCATAATGGTTCATATCTATATCATATGTATTTGCCTTTGAATGCGATGTATAGATATCATGGCTTAAGATATAATCCACTTTATGACCGTTCTTTTTCAGATTATGCCATAGATTGGAAACATCCTTATCCGTTGGCATCTCATCTTTCCACCATGTCTCATGTTCCTTACGCATTGTATAATCATGAGAATATCCTCCTCCAAAGGCAAGATATTTCTTTCCATCAATTGTATAGATTTCCCCACGCATCAAATGGAAGATGTTAGAACGAATCTGATGAACCTTGCCACCATTCCAGTCAACCACTGGATATTTATTTAGGGCATCAAAGTTTTCATGATTTCCATCCACAAACAATGTATTCCATGGAAGTGATTCCAGCCAGTTTAACCAGAATCGATCGCCATTTCCATCATCCCATATGCAACCAAAATCACCACATATAATCAGATAATCATTTCTAGTCAATGAATTTCCAGCTATAAATTCATTTGGGTTGATCTTATGGATATCCCATTCTCTATGCGTATCTGCTGTAATATATATCATTCGTATCAAATACTCCTAAAAACATGTAAATCCATTGTATCAGTATCCCCAGAAAAGCACAAATCATGAAAGCGTTATCATCTCTCTTTTTTGTTTTTTTATCCTTATTTTGTTAGAATTAGAGTATGTCAAAAAACACAAAACTATCGATTATCTTTTTATTGGTATTCTCCATCGGTTTTGTCCTATCAACTGGTTTCTTATATTATGCACTTTTTAATCCTATTGGCATGGTTTATCATACAACCATTCTAATCGATCCAGGCCATGGTGGAGATGATGTCGGAGCCATAGGATATGATGGAAGCTATGAAAAAGATATCAATCTGGAAATATCTAAAAAAATAGGCGATATGATTTCAAAAATGGATCCATCGATAAAAGTTCTCTATACAAGAGAAGAGGATACGATAACATGGTCTGAAGAAGAAAACTTACAAAAAAGAGTGCAAAGTGCATCTTCTTTAAAAGCGGATTATTTCATTTCGATTCACTGCAGTTCAAGTCAGAATACCGATGCGAAAGGATTCAGTTTCCATATAAGGAATACCGATGCGATATCCGATCGCGTTGCCCGAAAAGCCAGTGATACATTAAAAACATTTCGATGGTCCAGTTCCCAGGGGATTGGATATTCAACCGATCAATCGCTTTCTATTGTCGATAATCTAGAGATTCCTGCCATTCTATTTGAAATGGGATTTATAACCAACCAGAAAGAGTGTTCCCGATTACAGAAATGGTATAACCAGCAGCTGATTGCCTATGCGATAGCCAATGCCTATGTAGATACAATCAAAGATTTAAAAAAGGCTAATTAAAGCCTTTTTTTATCGGATAATAATATAAACTAGATAAGCTGCATACATTAACAGCATCGCAATTCCTTCTTTACGACCAATCTTTAAATCTTTTCTAACCATCAGATAGACAATGCAGCTCATTACGATTAATAGGATTGTATCGATGATATTTTCCATGATGAATGCAATTGGACTGATGGTTGCAGCAACGCCTAGTACAAGCAGAATATTGAAGATATTAGATCCAATGACATTTCCAAGTGCCATATCCACTTCATTTTTTCTAGCTGCCACAATGGATGTAACAAGTTCTGGAAGACTTGTACCTAAAGCTACAATTGTAAGTCCTATAAGGTTTTCTGTTAACCCAAAAGCTTCAGCAACTACAACAGCTCCATCAACAACGAAATCGCCTCCATATTTAATCGCTAGACCGCCTCCAATGATGTATAAAAGGCATTTCCATATAGGTAGAGTTTCTACCTCTTCTTCATCAGATGCGTTTGTACGAGCGTCTAAAGCACTTTTAACCATCCATAGAAGATATCCAGCAAAGATGACTAAGAAGATGATTCCATCGATTCTTCCTAATTCCATCTTCATATATCCAAATGCTAACAGAAGCAATGCACAGATAATCGAGAATGGATATTCCTTCTTCAATGTATCCTTTTGAATCGCAAGAGGAGTAAACAAGGCACAGCATCCACAGACTACCATCAAGTTAAAGATGTTTGATCCTACTACATTACTAACTGCCAAAGCATTGTTTCCAGTAATGGAAGCTGTAACCGAGACAGCACATTCTGGTAAGCTTGTTCCCATAGCAACAATAGTAAGTCCAATGATCATAGATGGCACTTTTAACATCTTTGCCACCGATGATGCCCCATCCACAAAGAAATCAGCTCCTTTGATCAATAAAGCAAATCCCACAACAAGCATCAATAAAGCCATTAACATATAAATACCTCCTAGAATACGCCACCAACAAAGATTTCAATTCCGATGAAAATCAAAATACAACCACCTAGAATTGTAGCCTTGTTTGAAAAGATGGTTCCAAATTTCTTTCCTAGAATTAAACCAACCATTGAAATGATGAATGTCACAACTGCAATGATCAAAGCACAGACTAAAGCAGATGGCAAGTTATATTCGGCAATTGTAAATCCAACCGATAAAGCATCAATTGATGTTGCGATTCCCTGTACAATCAATGTACCAAAGCTTAACCCTTTGTTTTCAACTTCTTCATCTTCCCCTTTGATTCCTTCAATAACCATCTTACCTCCAATATATAGAAGTAAAATCAAAGCAATCCAGGGAACAAATTTTTCAAAGGCTTTGAAATACTGGATGATTGTATGTACACATAGCCATCCTACCATTGGCATAAATGCCTGGAAGAATCCGAATGTACCTGCAATCAGAGTCATCTTTCCCTGCTTCATCTTTGGTTCATTCAACCCATTGGCTAAAGATACAGAGAAGGCATCCATGGCAAGTCCTACACCTAACAGAATACTGTTAAATACAAACAATAGATTCATATAATTCCCTCCATAAAAAAACTCAAGTATAGCTATACTTG
>JABUSD010000359.1 GCA_021442845.1 Holdemanella sp. | reverse complement strand
GCTGTCTGTTTGTAGATTGGATTGGATATAACCTGATTCTTGATATCCATTCTTTCTATTGTACCTCCATTTAAAACAGCTATATCATCACTTAGATAATAGGCTTCCTTTAAATCATGGCTGACTAGAATGCACTGTTTATTGAATTGTTTAAGCGTTGTATCCAGTTCATGAATCAGTTCATTTCTTAAGAAAAGATCTAAGGCACTTAAAGGTTCATCTAAAAGGATAATCTCTGGCTGGCTTACCAACATTCTAGCTAAGGCAACTCTTTGTTTCTCTCCTCCGGATAGTTCTTTGATTCTTCTTGTTTCATAGCCTTCTATATGCATTAATTTCATCATATCCAAAGCTTTCTGTTTATCTTTGATGGATACCATGACATTCTCTAATACATTCATATTTTCAAACAAGGCATAGTTCTGGGCTAGATATCCTACTTTTCTTACCTGTGGTTTTAAGTTGATTTTCTTTTTACTATCAAAGAATACTTTTCCATTGACTTCTATTATTCCTTCATCGGGTGTAATTAAGCCAGCAATGCACTTTAAAGTAATGCTCTTCCCACTTCCACTTGCACCTAATAAAGCTAAATTTCCATTGGTTTCAAATTGTACATGAAGATGAAAATCACCAAGTCTCTTTTTTATATTAACTTTAATCATTTCTTCACCTTCTTACTTTCTAATAGATTGACAATCACAAGAATCACGAAGGAAATAATGACATTGATACATACCCATTGAAAAGCTAATGTTTCGTTGTTGGATTTCCATAGATGATAAACCGTTGTCGCAATCGTTGCGGTCTTATTAGGGATATATCCAGTCAACATGGATGTTGCTCCATATTCCCCTAAAGCTCGAGCAAAGGAAAGCACAATACCTGCTAGAATTCCTGATTTACAATAAGGAATCCGAATCCTCCAGAAGATGAATGTATTGGATAAACCTAAAGTTTTTCCTACATCGCTTAAATCTTCATCAAAGGCTTCAAAGGAAGCCCGTACAGTACGATACATCAAAGGAAAACTAACGACAATGGAAGCCAAGATGGCTCCATACCAATTCATTGGAAACTGGATACCAAACTGTAATAAAAACTTTCCAATTGGATGTTTAATCCCAAAAACTAATAGTAATAACCATCCACATACCGTAGGTGGCAATACCAATGGCAGTGTAAGGATGACATCGACAATCCCCTTTACCAGTCTAGGAAGCTTTGATACAAAGTATGCGAAAAAGATACCCAGGAAAAAGACAAATACACTGGATATAGCCGCAATTCTTAGACTGTTATAAAGAGGATATAGATTCATGAATTACTCCTTCACTTTTGTAAAGCCTACTGTTTCAAATTCAGCCATGGCTTTATCACTTAATAGATATTCCATAAATGCCTTTGTAGCATCAACATTCTTACTGTTTTTCATAATCGCAGCTGGATAGATAATCTGCTTGCATAAATCTGTTGTAGCCACACATTTTGGTGTTAGATTTGCACTATAAGCATCGGTTGCATAAATGATACCACAATTTACATTGCCTTCAATAATAGCCGTTGTAACAGCTTTTACATCTTCACAATATGTAATCTTTCCATCGTTTGCCAATTGCGCATGATCTAATTCATAGTGCTGTAGAATCTGTTCTGTATATTGTCCAACTGGTACAGAAGCAACATTTCCCATCGCAAATACAATGCTTCCTTCTTTTAATGCATTGGCTAAATCATCAAAGTTATCTAATTTTACTTTATTTGTATCTGATACACATAATACAACTTTATTTTCTAAAAAGTTAACTCTAGTTCCTTCTAATACATAGTCAGAACCATCTGTATTCAATTCGTTACCTGCTTCAATTTCATTCATCTGTTTCTGTCCAGCACTGATGAATAAATCGACATCTGCACCTTCTTTAATCTGTGTCTCTAAATCACCTGAAGAACCATAATTAACATTGATTGTAACATCTGGATTGTCTTTTGTATAAGCTGCAATAACTTTATCCAGACTTTCTGTCATACTAGCTGCCGCAAAGACAGTTAGTGTTGTCTGCTCTTTCTTTGATGTAGAACAACCAAATAATGCACCCATCATCGTTAGTGCAATCATTCCTTTTACAAGTTTTTTCATACTTTCCTCCTACCGTTATTCTTACGCGAGATAAACGCTTGTAATTTAAAAAAGGATTTTTTAAATCCTTTTTTCTGTTTCTATTGTAATATCAAAAATCGATTATTTCAAGATTATCCGCCAAAACCACAATGTGGGAATACACAATTCTTACAATTTAGACAAAGGCCTCCTTCACCAAAGTTTACAAGGATATCTTTTGTGATTGGTGTATCGCTCATTAGATATGGCAGGCATAAATCAAAGATGGTTCTTCTTGCGTACATGACACAACCTGGTAGACCGATAACAGGTCTTCCATCATCCATATAACTTACTAGAAACATTGCACCTGGTAAGACAGGAGCCCCATAACTAATGATATTGGCACCACTGTTTTTAATTGCCAATGGTGTCTTATCATCAGGATCTACACTCATTCCTCCGGTACATACAACCATATCCACACCTTCATCCAGCATCGACTGGATAGCTCTGGTAATCTTTTCATGATCGTCATTTAATACAATATGAGATACAACTTCACTATCATATTCCTTGAATTTTTCTTTGATTACAGGTGAAAAAGTATCCTGGATACGTCCATAATAGACTTCATTTCCTGTAGTAATTAATCCGATTTTTTTCTTTTTGAATGGAATGACATTGGTAATTGGTTTATCCCCTGCTACCTTTTTACATGTTTCCATCTTTTCTTTATCAATCACCAATGGAATGACACGTGTTCCTAATAGCTTATCCCCTTTTTTCACAATGCCTTTTCTTCTTGTAGCGATCATAATTTCATCCAAAGAATTGATATTCTTTAGCGTTTTAGAATCAATTGTGAATAAGCCATCACAGTCTGCAATCAATTCAATCTTTCCTTCTTTAACGGCAGTTGGATGCATATTCATACCTTGACAGATTTCTCTTAATACATCGGCAGCTTCATTTTCATGCATCTTTGTCTCATCATTTTCCCAGATATAAATCTGGTCTTTTCCTACACGCAAAAGAATAGGAATGTCTTCTTCTGTGATAATATGTCCTTTTCGAAACACTGCATCCTTTGTCACACCTTTAATAATCTGGGTAATATCATGACAAAGCACTTGTCCTACAGCTTCTTCTGTCTTAATTAATTTCATTGTTTAACCTCTTTATATCTTCCATTCGATCAACGTCCAATGTTTCCAATTCACTAGATAGTTCATATAGATACGCATCCTCTATATGGTTTAAAAATACTTTCTTGCCACCCTGCTCTTTTTCTAACATGAATAATTCCTTTTCTAGACTTGTATGAAACATGACCGGGTTATAAAACTCCCCTTTATATGTTACACAGCCTGTTTTTTTCTTTGAATGGATTGTATTCTCCATAAAATGATATAAAGAATCAAATGTTAAATAGGGTGTATCCGCAACGATAAATGTATTATATGCCTCTTCTTTTTTTAGTGCATTTAATGCAGCCTTAATGGAATAGGATACACCATATTTACATGATGTATCATAGATTATCGTAATTCTAGAATCTTGAATCTGTTCGGCAATTTCCTTATGCTGGGTTACAAGATAGAGTTCATATCCACATATATCCACTAATTTTAATAATACTTCCAATGTGTATCGATAAAGTTCTTTTCCATTTAGCTTATATAAAAGTTTATTAGATGGAAATC
>JABUSD010000007.1 GCA_021442845.1 Holdemanella sp. | reverse complement strand
TGAATCAGATTGACTTTGACACCTGTCAATTCCAATCGCTGAATTAATGTATCTATATCCTTTTGGGATGCACTTTTCTTTAATGTGATAATCATATCTATACTCCTTACTTAACACTCTTTGAAATAACTGTCTGACATTCTTTTACTATTTCCTGAATGGTATTCTTAAAGACACCATTGTTTGGAATATGGATATCCGCATATTGCATATACAATGGATATCTTTCCTCATATAGCTTTTTAACCGCTTCTTTAGAAGAGGAAAGGGGTCGATTGGCATCCTTTGTCTTTAATAAATCAAGCTTTCTATCAATAAAGACGATAATGCCATTTCGCTTTAAAGAATCCATATTGTATTCGGATTTGATGGTTCCACCACCCGTTCCAATGATGATTCCATGCTGCATACCTAATTCATGGCTGACCATCGATTCAATCTTGCGAAAACCGGCTTCTTTTGATTTCTCAAAGATTTCTGGTATTTTCATGCCTGTCTTTTTCACAATCATAGAATCCATATCAATAAATTCCTTATGAAGGCGTTTATGCAGCAGTTTACCTATCGTTGATTTACCGGAACTTGGCATACCGATCAATACGATATTCGTTCTTCGATATAGGATATTCTTAATGACTTTTTTTGTCACTATATAAGGAATTGTTACATTCTGCCTATTTTCAAGCATAGACTTTATTGTATATATTTCCAAGGGAAGTCCATTTAGAGTTGAAATGTCGCTTTTGCGAGCTTCTAAAATCAACAAAGGCCATATAGGATCATTTATAGTATCCATAACCATCTCCAGATTAAAAAATCTTGATAATTCCATGGGCATGGAATCGATATCATGGATAGAGCCTATCTTTGTTGTATTGATCAGTACCTGTACATCCATATGGCTTGCATAGGCTTGTACAAGCGATTGTTCCTGATTCATATCTACGATATATAAAGATTTGACATTCTCATTTTCACAATAGATTTCAAATGTCTTGGTTATTTCTGTATAGCCAGTCAACATGACATCTTTATTATGAATGGAATAATTCCGTAAGAATTGTTCAATTCCATGATAAAGGGAATTTATTCCTATTGTATGGTTCTCCTTATTGATGATGGTATCCACATAGTCTGTTTTATATGCCATATTGGATAGTTCATCGATATAAGGGATGATTTCCTTTTGATATTTACATAGAAATAAAGTATCAAATGTTCGATTCTTTAAAATGGATATCAATTCATCAAAGGATATGTCACATGTCTTAACATCTTTATAATCAAACAGTTTTACAATCTGTTCTGTTTTTCTGTCTTTTCCAATAATCTGTAAGGTCACAGAATCCCTCCTTAAAAGAAAAGCGCCAACAAAGAATTTGTCAACGCTTGAAAAACCCTGAAAATGTAATTAAACTTGCAGGGTCGTTAATTAAAAAAGTAAAAAAATGATGCATATAATTTTTTCATGTCTCTAGTATACTCTAAAAATAGAATAAATCAAAATATTTTCCATGATTTTAAAATGATGTTATAGTTATGGATATGGAGATATTACTATGACAATTTGGATAAGAAATATAGAAATTGATAAAGGGATGCCTAAAATCTGTATTCCTTTTATGCCAGAAACGTTCCATGATATTGAAAAGGAATGGAATACGATAAAGGATTATGATTTTGACATATTGGAATGGAGAATGGATTCTTATAAGGAAAATCATATAGAAGCCATTCAAAAGATAAGGAAATTAGTGGATAAACCACTTTTATCAACGCTACGAACATCCTTTGAAGGTGGTCAAATGGATGTGACATTCACGCAGTATCTTACAATCAATAAAGATGTTATGGATAGTGGATGTACGGATTTAATCGATGTAGAAGCATTTTTAGATGAAGACACCATTAAGAAACTGGTTGATTATGCCCATAGTAGAAATATCTATGTCATCGGATCCAATCATGATTTTAATAAGACACCTGATTATGATGAGATTATAAATCGATTCCATTCTATGAAAGAAAAACAGGTGGATTTTGTCAAAGCTGCTTATATGCCTACATGTAAAGAGGATGTGTTAAATGTACTATTGGCTACCTATGACTTTAAAAGAAAGAATGATATGCCAATTATTTCGATGGCTATGTCTGATAAAGGTATGATTTCAAGAGTGATTGGTGAGCTAACAGGAAGCTGTATCACTTTTGGATGTATAGGAAAGGCAAGTGCACCAGGACAGATAGAATGCAATGATTTAAAGGCAATGCTTAGAATTGTTCATGATTCAATGTAGGAGGAATGTATGTTAGAGCTATTTGAAAAAAGAAGAAGCATTCGAAAATATAGGGATAAAGCGATTTCAAAGGAAGATTTAGTTACAATCTGTAAGGCAGGTTTAAGTGGACCAAGTGGAAGAGGCTTATATCCCATTCAACTCTTTGTCATAGAAGATAGAAATACTTTATCAAAGCTATCTAAATCAAGAATCCATGGAAGTTCCATGATTGAAAATGCCAAGGCATGTATATTGGTATTTGGAAAAATGGATGTAGATACATGGATTGAAGATTGTTCCATCTGTATGGCTAATATGCACTTGCAGGCTTCTAGTATGGGAATTGGTTCCTGTTGGGTACAGGGAAGAAATCGCTATCAAAGTGAAAGTATGACAACGGAAGAATATATAAAGGAATTTATATCTATACCGGATGGATATGTATTGGAGGCAATGTTAGCACTTGGCTATCCCGATGAATATACGCATTCAAAAGAAATTGATATGACAAAGATCATATTTGAGGATGGCTATGAAATATAAATGGATTGAAATGCATCCGGATGAATTTGTACAGGCAAGAGATGCCTTTCCAGTCTGTTATCTACCATTAGGCACTTTGGAATGGCATGGATATCATCTGCCATTAGGAGCAGATGGCATACAAAGTGAAGAATTGTTTAAACGAACGGCTTTAAAGGTAGGTGGCATTGTGATGCCGATGCTCTTTCTAGGACCGGATAAAAGGGAAGAGGATTATATGGGTATGGATATCTGTAGAGAAAATCGGGTCGAACCTTATGCGAATCAAAAGCTTGTCGGCAGTGCGTATTGGGTAGAAGATAGACTTTTTGAAGAAATGCTTTTGCAGATTGCTTATAATGTATCCAGAATGGGATTTAAAGTACTGGTAGCGCATGGTCATGGACCCAGTGCCTATGCGTTTATGAAATTAAAGGATACCATTGAAAAACGATACAATTTAATCTGTATATGTCCATTTGAATTCATAAATGATGAATATGCGTATATGAATGATCATGCATCATCCAATGAAACATCCATTCTTATGGCTATTGATAAAGATTATGTGCATATGGAATATATGAAAGATAAAAGGGGATTAAAAGGATTGGATCCTGTTATATATAGCACTCTTTCCTATGGAAATGACATTATGGATCGTAATGTTGAAACATTATGTAAAAAGTTACAATCGATAATAAATCAAGAGGAATGAAATAAATGAAAATTTATTGAAAAAATCCCTCTTTTTTAATGTATGTGCTTTCATTCAAGGAAAATATATTTTATAATCAAATTTAAGAAAAAATGGTAAAAATATGAAGAGTTTAGAAAAAAGAGGAAAATGGAATATAATTTTCTTTATTATCAGTTATGTCATTAATAATCTGGCAAGTGGTGTCTTATATGATACCTATGTCAATTATCTACAGGATGTTTCAACAGGGATTGCGACATCGTTCTGGTCATTCTATGGGTATGCGACATTTATTGCGGCAGCCATTCT
>JABUSD010000049.1 GCA_021442845.1 Holdemanella sp. | reverse complement strand
TTTGTCTATATCCATACTATACCTCCTTATAGTTCCAGTTTAAATGGATATGTCTTACTGAAATTTGGATTATAATATGGATCATTTTCAAAGTATCTATGATATTTCTGATAAAGATAATTTCTTTCTCTTACATTATCTATCTGTTTTGGATATTTCTTAACCTTTACATGAGGTAAGCATACATTGTACTTTCCTTTTGAAAGTGCATCTAAACAGATATCCATTTCTATATAATCCTTTAAATTATAATTAATATCTTTATTCAACAATTCCCTTTTAAACACAATGCAATTCGATACACAAGAATAATTACATGGAATGGATAAAGCACCAAAGATAACTTCTTCCTCTTCATGCAATCCTTTATAGGCATCTAGAAATAAGTTATCCTTCATGCCTAGAAGAATACCTGCCTGTACTATTTTTCCTTTATATACCTGCTTGCATGATACAACGCCTGCATGATCTAAAAGAGCATACCCTATCATAGACAAAATAGCTTTTGAATCGATGAATTCAATGCTGTCATCCACAATACAGATGACATCTCCTGTTCCTTCTTGTAGTTCATCAATAAATGCATAGTTTTCATTTTTAAGCTTATTTAAGAATTTACTTCTATCCCCTTTGACAAAAATATCTACCTTTACATTTTCATCCATTTCATAATCAACTAGATAATCCGTTGTATCACCTACCTGCTTTATTGTTGCCTTTTGATTTCTTCGTTCTAATGCATTCTGTACAGTCTGTATTCCATGTTCAATGACATAGCTCTTATTGGACATATCCAAAGCAGTACTTCCTTCTATCATTCGCCAATGATATAGAATCTTAGGAATATGATATACCTTATCTGTCTTTTCACAGACCTTAAGGAATAAATCATGATCCTGGGCTCCTTCTAATCCTGGTGTAAACCCATATACGCTTTCAACAATGCTTCTTCGAATAACAGTAAAATGACACATATAGTTTGTTCCTAATAATAGATCTGGTGAATAATCAGGTTTGAAATGTGGCATATAGCGTTTACCCTGAGGATCATATTTATCTTCATCGGTATAGATAAAATCAATATTCTTATCTTTATTTAAAGCCAGTGCACATTCATATAGAGCATTTGGTGCTAAGACATCATCATTATCCATCATGCAGATAAATTCATTCTTTGCCAATGCTAAGGCATCATTGGTTGCCTTGGAAATATGTCCGTTCTCTGTCCTGAATTTTACTTTAATCTTTTCATTTCGCCTGTATTCCTTTAATGTTTCAATTGTTTCTGAATTGGTACTACAATCATCCACTAGACAGATTTCAAAATTCTGGTAGGTCTGATTTAAGATGGATTCTATACATTCCATTAAATATCTTCGACTTACATTATATACCGGAATCACAAAGCTAAAGGATGGTTTATAAAAGAGCTTGATTTCTTCACTTCTTTCATCCATAGTCTGTAACCATTTTAAATAGGTTTCCTGATTATAAGGGGATCGTATTCTTTCATCCTTATCCGTCATCACTTTCTTGAAGCGGTTCATATAATATGTAATTTTTCTGGGATCTTTTTTTATCTGATCAATAATATTTTTTACCTTACTCATAACACTGTTATTTTATCATACTTAAAAGAAAAAATGGGAAGGTCATTCTTCCCACTTTTTCTATGAGGACATAGAATACGTTACTCTACTGCTTATCTTTAATCTAAATCTGTTCCATTTGATTCAATGACTTTCTTATACCAGAAGAATGATTTCTTTTTATCTCTAGAGAAATCCCCTTCATGTTTATCATTGTAGTTAACATAGATTAGACCATAGCGTTTGTCATATTCACCCGTGGATGCAGATACGACATCAATTGGTGACCACATCTGATATCCAAATAGATCGACACCATCGTATTCTACGGCTTCTTTCATCGCTTTGATATGCTCTTTTAAATATTCGATACGATAGCTATCATCGATGATATATCCTTCTTCTGTTCGTTCTATTACTTTATCATAAGCACCAAATCCATTTTCTACAATAATCATAGGAAGTTCATAACGGTCATTAAACCAGTTTAAACACCATCTTAATCCAGTAGGGTCAATCTGCCATCCCCAATCAGAAGCTTTTAGGTATTCATTGCGAATATAATCTTCTTCTGAGAAATCAAATGTTCGACCGAATCGGTTTGTAAACTGTGATGCGAAGGACATGTAATAGCTAAAGGAAATGAAGTCTACCTTACCTTCTTCAAGAATCTGTAAATCTTCTTCTTTGATGAAATCATATCCTTTTCTTTCAAATTTCTTTAACATATAAGATGGATAATGACCACGAGCATGCACATCGGCAAAATAGTATTTCTGGTGCATAGCCTGCTGGGCATTTAAATTATCCTCTGGCTTGGCAGAAGCTGGATAAACCCCATTCATACCAATCATGCATCCAACCTTTGCATCTGGATCAATTTCATGACAAGCTTTTACAGCAACAGCACTTGCGAGTAATTCATTATGAGCCGATTCATACATGATAGCTTCCACATCATCGCCTTCTTTGACTAGAACAGCTCCTACCTGAATGATGTGATGAGCACCCATCTTTCGCCATTCAGCCTGGTTGTTGATTTCATTGATAGTCAGCCAGTATTTTACTTTTCCTTTATATCGTTCAAAACATGTTCTTGCGTATTTTTCATAGAACTGAATGCATCGACGATCCATAAATCCATTGTATTTCTTTGCCAGATTAAAAGGCAATTCAAAGTGTGATAAAGTGATGATTGGTTCAATACCCAATTTTAGCATTTCATCGATCATATCATCATAATATTGAAGGCCTTCTTCATTTGGAAATTCATCATCCCCATTAGGAAAAATTCTTGTCCAAGCGATGGATGTTCTAAATGATTTGAATCCCATTTCTGCACATAAAGCTAAATCTTCTTTATAGTGATGATAGAAATCCATACCAGCATGGTTTGGATAGGATTCTCCTTCTATAACACCATCTGTAATTTTTCTAGGTGTCTTTGTGATATTATCTCCAGCTGTCATGACATCGGCAACGGATACCCCTTTGCCACCTTCCTTCCATGCACCTTCTAATTGGTGTGCTGCAACAGCACCACCCCATAAAAATCCTTCTTTAAATCCCATAAAAAGTCTCCTGTTCTTTTTCTATATTTATTGTACACGAATGATTTCGATATTACATACGAAAATTATTTTAGTTAATCAAGTAATAATACACATAAGATAAAATCGTGTGTATCATTACTTGAAAGGATGGGAAAATGATTTATACCTATAATGATTGTCTGAATAAATATGGAAGTGATTATTTGATTAAGAAAGAAATAAAAGAAGGAAAGTTATTTCAAAAGGGAAAAGGGATATATTCAGATAAAGAATATTGTTCAGACTTAGAAATCATTACGATAAAGTATCCAAGAGCTATATTCTCATCAGAAAGTGCATATTATTACTATGGACTTACCGATGTGATTCCTGAAAAATATTATATAACTACAAAACGTACAGACAGTCGTATCGCAAATACAGCGATACAACAACTATTTGTCAATGAAGAATTATACGATCTCGGAAAAACGACTATGAATTATCATGGTGTTACAATTCATATATATAATAAGGAAAGACTATTGGTTGACCTTATTCGAATGAAATCAAAGATGCCATTTGATTATTATAAAGAAATAATTAATAACTATCGTAGAATTGTAGATGACCTGGATTTTTTGAACGAATTATTGGTGCGCAATCCCCTTCCTCAGTTAAAACAGGTAGGGGTCAAGCACCGTTTTATTGATA
>JABUSD010000095.1 GCA_021442845.1 Holdemanella sp. | reverse complement strand
GAATATGATAGTGTTTTTCGGAAATTTTCTTATACTCTAATCTTAAGTTTAAGCCACTATTTTCCAATAATGTCTTTATACTAGAAATGATTTCTTCCTCTGAGAAAGAATTTTTTTTGCTCTCTTCTACGATTTTTTTTGTTTTTTTCGTTTCCATTAAAATTTTAGGCACTGCTTTTTCCTGTTTCTCTGTGTCTATTATGATTTCAAATAAACCGTTTTTATTAAATAATCCTAGAAAAGATTTCGGATTTTCTAATATTTTTATTTCTACAATTTGATATTCTTTTGCTTCTAAGATATTTAAGGCTCTTTTTTTCGCTTCTTCTTCCGTCATAGCTTTGATTTGAGTATTTTTTATCATAACTAATCTCCTTTTTTCATTATAAAATATTGTTGAAGAACCGCTGTTAAACTAGATGTCAACCAATATAATTGTAATCCTCCAGGCATTTTATAGGAAATAAAAATCATCATAATAGGGAACATATACATCATATTTTTCATTTGAGGGTTGTCGGAATTGCCCATTAATTTTTGTTGAAAAAATGAAACGGCCCCATTTAGTAATGGAAAAATGTAGAATGGGTCTGGTTTTGTCAACTCTAACCATAAAAATTTAGAATCTTCCGGGATGATTCCTCCCCTTAATACTCCGAATAAAGCAAATAAAATAGGAAGTTGAATAATCAGTGGAAGACATCCTCCTGCCGGATTTACTTTATGTTTTTGATAAAGTTCCATTGTTTTTTGGTTTAGAAGTTGTTTGTCATTTCCATATTTTTCTTTCAATGCTTCCAATTCCGGTTGAATTTTTTTCATTGCCTTCATGGATTTATCTTGTTTTAAAGTTAAAGGCAATAAAATAATACGTACAATAATGGTAGCAATGATGATTGAAATTCCAAAATTTTGTACTACACTGTCTACTGATAATAATAAAGAGCTTATTAATTGTTTTAATAGTTCATATAGATAAGTCATGAAACCTCCTAGTTTTTTTAAGGAAGGGGATCGTAACCTCCCGGATGAAAAGGATGACATTTACTAATTCGTTTTATTCCTAAATATATTCCCTTGATACAGCCATATTTTTGAATGGCTTTGGAACAGACTGGTCCTATGCTATAGATTGGACAGTTCACTTTCACTTTTTGTAAAAAGCGCTCAACGGAAGAAGCACAAGTAAAGAAAATACCATCATATATTTCTACATTTAAATCATTCCATTTCACTTCTTCATTTTCATAAACAATCACTTCATCCATGTTAAAATACTCTTTTAAGTTAGAAGATACATGTTTTGCTCTTACATAAAGAACAGAATCATCTTCTGTAATCATTGATTTTAAATCCCTTATCAATTCATTACTATTTCCCTTTGATACAAAATAGGGTTCATAGCCTTTTTCTTTTAGATATTTTGCACTCTTTTCCCCAATCGCAATCAGCTTGCTGCTATGAACATCCACATCTTTATTAAAGAAAGCTTCAATGCCATTTTTACTTGTAAAGATGATATAGTTATAATCTTTCTTTAATTCAAAATCGAAATATTTGATTGCACCCAATGATATTTCATCGACCTGATATCCTTTTTCTTTTAATAAATCGGCTAATTTTGAATACGGTCCTACCTTTGTGACAAGATATTTCTTATATTTATTGCGAAATGCAATTGTCTTTCCAAGTGCAATAATACCAGGCGATGTGACATTGGCTTCATTTACTCTTTCAACAATATTTTCCAGTGTACCCTGTATGACAATCTGATCAGGCATATAGGCATGTCCTATCACAGCTATATCCATATCCTTAGACATACCTGCATCCAATAGATTTTCTACAATCTTATCTAATTTTGATAATCCCATTAAAAATACGACTGTTTCCTTTCCTTTGGCAATCGAATGAAAATCAATATGGTTCATATTGCCATTTTTATTATGAGCGGTAATCACTCTAAATCCACTGACAAAATCACGATGGGTAATCGGAATACCAGCCGATGTTAATCCTGCAATCGAAGAAGTAATGCCTGGTATCACTTCAAATTCAATGTTGTATTTCATCAGTTCTTCGATTTCTTCTCCACCTCTACCAAACACAAAGGAGTCTCCGCCTTTTAAGCGAACGACGTTATGATAAAGAATTGCTTTCTGGACAAGTAAATGATTGATTTCAGCTTGTGGCATCGTATGATTATGATTCTCTTTGCCTACATAAATTAAATCACATCCAGCTTTAGCTTCTTCTAATAATGATGGATCAATCAAACGATCATAGATGATACAATCGGCTTTCTGGATGCATTTTAATCCTTTTACAGTAATTAGATCTTTATCGCCACATCCAGCTCCTACCAGATATACTTTTCCTTTGTTTAATTCAACCATTGCCTTATCTACAATTGTAGAAGAATCCCCTTCTACATATACTTCATCCAATGTTCCATTCTTTTCAATGGCTGCCTTTAAACTATATCCATTTTCTTTCTTTTCACAGATAGCTCCAACGGGTGTTGTACAATCGGCTTCTAATTTTAAAAGGAACTCTCTTTCAATCGATGCACATGCATTACTTTCTTCATCGCTTAATGAATCTAACATATCCTTCAATTCCATATTCTTTTCATTGATTTCAAGTGCTAAACAGCCCTGAGCTGGCGATGGAATCATTTCCTCATACGATAGATATTGCGTGATTTCATTTTCTCTTCCTAAGCGTTTTAATCCTGCCGCTGCCAATACAATTCCATCCAGTTTTTCATCTTCCATCTTTCTTAGTCTTGTATCAACATTTCCACGGATATCGACAATCTGTAAATCCGGTCTTAACTTTAAAAGGAAAGCCTTTCTTCGAATGCTTCCTGTTCCAATGGTCGCTCCTGTTTTTAGTTCATTTAAAGTTTTCTTTTCTCTTAGTACCAATACATCTCTTGGATCTTCTCTTTTAGGGCTTTTTGTGAAGATACATCCCTTAGCTGGTCTGGATGGCATATCCTTCATACTGTGAACAGCAATCTGAATTTCCCCATTTAATAGCTGTTCTTCGATTTCCTGGACAAAGACTCCTTTTCCGCCAATCTTATATAAAGAATCTTTCTGATTCTTATCCCCTGTTGTCTTGATAATCTTAATTTCAAAAGTATGCATAGGAAATGCTTTTTCCAATGCCTGTTTAACAGATTCAGTTTGTACAAGCGCTAGTTTTGATCCTCTTGTACCAATTGTATATTTCATAGGAACACCTCATTTATCTACCTGGAACAGCTTCTGTACCACTTTAATATATTCTTCCTGGATGTCTTCATCCTGGATCTTCTTCATTTCACGGATTGGTTCTCTTAATAATCTTTGTAAGGAAGCTTCCAACACCTTCTTGACTAGATGCTTATCTCGTGTATCTAGACTTAATTTATGATCTAAATAATTATAGCTATCCTCTACAATCTTTTGACATAAATCCTGTATCGATTGAATTGTAGGATCTACATTGGTTGTCATTAACCAGTGTTGTAATTTATTGATGGATTCATCAATCATAATTCTACTTTCATTGGCTAGCTTCTTGCGATTTTCATAATTTTCATCTGTAATCGATTGTAGTTTATCAATATCAATAATTTTAACTGTATGTAAATTCGATAGTTTTTCATCAATATCTCTTGGCAAAGCTAAATCTAAAAACGTATGGTGAATGGTATAGTTCTGTTCTAAATACTTCTCTTCTTTGATGATATATTTAGGATACGATGTTGCACTGATAACACAGGAACATCTATGCATGATTTCATATCGCTTTTCAAAGGGAACAATATTTATATTTGTATCCATCTTATTCAACAGTTTTTCCATTG
>JABUSD010000068.1 GCA_021442845.1 Holdemanella sp. | reverse complement strand
GTATATTATAATATAAACAAAGGAGGTTTTAATTATGCAAGTAAAAGAAATCAAGATTACCGATATAGAAAATATTAAAATAGGACACTATTCTGATATTGAAAATGGAACCGGTGTATCCGTTATTATCTGTGAAAACGGGATGGGAGCTGGTAGTGATATTCGCGGAGGAGGTCCCGCATCCAGAGAGAATACTTTAACCGCAACCTTTACCAATACACAAATACTGCATGCCCTTGTCTTAGGTGGAGGTTCTGCCTATGGATTGGATGCAGCTGGTGGTGTCATGAAATATTTAGAAGAGCATCAAATAGGATATCCAGTAGGCCCTGGCTATGTTCCCCTTGTTGCCCAGGCCGATATCTTTGATTTAACATGTGGAAGCTTTGATGTACGCCCTGATTTTAAAATGGGATATAATGCCTGTATCAATGCTTATAAGGAAGCCTATACAGATGGATGTGTAGGAGCTGGAACAGGCGCTACCGTTGGTAAATTTCTAGGCATGGATTATTGTACAAAGACGGGTTGTGGAAGTTATGCCATTCAAATCGGTGATATTAAAATTGGAGCCTTTGTTGTTGTCAACGCCCTTGGAAATGTCTATGATTCCAAAGGAAATATCATTGCCGGTCTTTTAAATCAAGAAAAGAATGGTTTTCTTGATTGTGAAGATCTATTAATTCAAAACTATATGAAGGCACATGATAATAAATTTGTATCCAATACAACAATTGGTGCCATCATTACCAATGCCTCATTTGATAAAGCTAAACTATGTAAGATTGCTTCTATGGCACATAATGGCTATGCGAGAAGCATCAATCCAATTCATACATCCGCCGATGGGGATACCATCTATGCATTAAGTACGGGAAATGTAAATGCCGATTGTGACTTGGTTGGAACATTTGCTGCTAAAGTCATGTCAAAAGCGATTGAAAATGCAGTATGGTCTTCCTCATCCAATTATGGAATTCCATGTGCAAAAGATATTAAAAACGGTTCTAAATAGTGAACCGTTTTTTAGGTAATCCAAATATTTCGGGGGTCTAAACTTTGGGGGTTAAATTTAGGGGTCTAAAATTCTTCAAACTCTTTGGGGGTGTTTTTGAGGGGTGTAATTTGGGGGTTCGTATAAAAATCCCAGTTAAGAGGTATTTTCCAGCCGAGAACAAGTTTTCCATTGTATATTATGACAAAAGATGGAACGAGATTGCTGAGGCGTTAATTGTGGAACAAAGATGAACAATAATTGTGAAATAAAAATAATGGGGAGAATGTATCTTTCTGGATGCATTCTCCCCTATTTCCTTCTACTATAAAAGTGGTCAAACTTAATAAAATAGAAAGAAGGTGTTTACCATAGATAATTATATATCATCTGCCCTCGATATTGTAGACGAGGATTCTACCGTTACCGGTTATAATGTAGATGGCAATGTAAAGACAGTTACCATTACCAAGAATCTCCGCCATGACCTTTTATGTCCACTATGCGGTTCAAAGCTGCATTCCAGAGGAAAATTTATCCGGCACCCAAAGAATCAGGTCCTCCAGGATGGTTATGTGCTCAAGATCAACGCCATCGGAAGAAAGTGGGAATGCTCCAGTGAAACATGCTCATACAATTGCCGTGATCAGTTTGAATTCATTCCATCCAGGAAGCAGGTGACCAACATCATTATTATAATGATTCTGATAGCTCTGAAGGATATCCGTCTGACCTGCAGGCAGGTTGCTGCCCAGTTCAGGGTTTCTGATACATTTGTCCATCAGACCTTCCTGCAGTATGTAAACCTGAAAAGGAAGCCCCTCACCGAATATCTGTGCATCGATGAGGTATACCTCAATATCTCTCCTACCTGCAAGTACGCCCTTGTCATCATGGACTTTCTTACAGGCGAACCGCTCGATATCATCGAAAGCAGAAGGCAGTCGGTAACCGAACCCTATTTCCTTTCCATCCCGAAGGAGGAGCGTGAAAAGGTTAAATTCCTATGCTGTGACATGTATGACCCTTACGTCAACTATGCACCCAAGTATTTCCCCAACGCCGTTGTAATAACCGATTCATTCCATGTCCTTCAGTGGCTTCTGCGCCTCATCAAGCGATATATAAATGATGTAAAGAAGCGCTATCAGGAAAGGGACCGCAAGCTTCTCCAGGAGAAGAACCATGATTCCAACCGTGATTTCCAGACAAGTGCCGATTCAAAGGAGGTATATCTTCTAAAGAATGGCCAGTGGGTCATCCTTAAGAACCGCTCCGGCTGGAAATATATGGAAGCGCGCTATAACCGCCGCATGGACATGGTGATGGATACATACGCCTGGGAGCGTGAGGTCCTCAAGCTGGACAAGAACTTCAAGGCCATCCGCGACCTCAAGGACCTCTATGAATCCTTCAACGAGCAGTTTGTCAATGACCTCGATGGTGCCGCTGATAGGCTGGACACCCTTATAGAGATCTATAGCCAATCCAGCTTCCAGATTTTTAGGGAATTCGCTGCACTGCTGAAAAGCCATAGGGAAACTATTGTCAATTCCTTTGTATACGTAAAGGACATAAAGAATGAAGATATACTTAGAAGACTTTCAAATGGCATTCTGGAATCGTTCAATAATATCCCATCCGCTTATAGAACACAGTCGCACGGGGTTGACTGCTTTGAATTCTCTAGAAATAGGATCCTATGGCATATGTGGGATGATGCGAAGATAAGCCTTGTGCCCCGTACAAAGGAAGAGATTCATAGGGAGGGCAAAAAGCGTGGACCATATAAAAAATAGCGGGCTGATAACAGTAATGCGCAGTCCACATGCCATTCTAACTTCATGCAGTCCATACAGGCTGGAAAGCTATTATGAGCAGACGGGCAAGGAGGTATGAAATGAGAATCACGGAATATATTGAATCCCTGGATACGTATTCATACAAGGATGGAATCATTTCTGCCGTACTGTACGACGAAGAAAGGGATGCACACCTTTATCTCTTCAATTTCAAGACCGATGAATACGGACGTACCTACTGTACCATTATGAATGAACCAATCAGTATGGATCTTCCATATGTCGAGCTATCCCTTCCGTTTGTAAGCTTGCTTGATGAATATTACAGTTCATATGTACCTGTTCATGACAGTACAGATATCGGCTGCCACTATAAGGAGATAAAGAAACGGCTGAAGAAGAAAGACGCGGAACTTCTGGACTCCAAATAAATAAGCGCCAGCTTTGGAAGCGGTCGCTTTAACTTGTACATTTTACAATAACTATGAAATTTTATGTTCCTGTTTTCACAGGATTATGCAAATAAAGGCGGATAGTCCCCAGTTTGACCACTATCCGCCTATCAATTTACACAGAAGATGACTATAGGGACATCACACGTGATGGGAATATCCACCATGTACATTCTTTTTCCATCCCCCATATGACCATATAAAAAGCCTTCAGTTTTGCCCACATTGTGAACTAACTGAAGGCTTATTTTTTGGCATAACCCCCGAAGTTGACCCCCAAAGATTTTGGATAAAACGGAGACCCCCGAAGTTGACCCTCGTTATTGGCCCCCTTTGGTTTGGTAAAACCCCCTCAGAGTTTGGTTACCCAAGTTGAGCCGTACGCTCTCAACTTACACGGTTTATATTACACTCTCAAAAGAAAGGTTATCTTCTTTCTGTTAACCTTTCTATTTCTTCCTTATATGGTGGTTTTCCATCAATATATGGTGTTTCCAAGATTTTGATTGTATTTTCAAGTTTAGGATGGTGGACAATATTGTATAGGATATCAAATCCAATATATCCATTTCCAATGTTTTCATGAAGCCAGGCACCCCAAAGCATAAAGCTAAGTCAATGCGCTCTGTTT
>JABUSD010000418.1 GCA_021442845.1 Holdemanella sp. | reverse complement strand
TTACTACTATCTACAAACCACAATATGTAGGAACATATACGGATATATATATCAACCCTGAATATGCCGATGTTATTACAGAGGATGATATCCTGATTCCAGGGGATACTTGTCTTTCAACAACGACGATTTCCGGATTGTTTTATACAAAGGAAGAAGCCGGAATGAGCATGATCAATTCTTTGATCAATCGCTATGATATGATTATTCTAAATTATGCCATTCCCAAAGATCAGTGGGGACAATATGCCTCTGATAATGCCCGTGAACTAGGGATAGAAATTTTAAATTGTGCAATGGTTCATACTGGAAATCCTGTTGGTGGTGATTATCTGGAACGAAGCTATTCAACTTCCAACGTTAAAAGAGTGATAACGCAGACATCAACGACAATGAATGTTTGTTTTCAGTTTTCCATGTCATATTATACAAATGCTGTCGATGAATTTATATTGTCATCCGAAATCAATAATATCCTATTCTCATTGAATGTAACGAATGCCCCAGATTATGTGAAGGTGAAGGCAATCTATGACTGGATATGCTCACATATAAGCTATGACTATGGATCCGATCCAATTAAATATTCTGCCTATGCAGGCGTTATGAATGGAAAATGCGTATGCCAGGGATATGCAACCTTATTTTATCGACTGGCATTGACATTAGGTGTAGATGCCCGCTATATTCGTGGACGTTCTCATGGCGAAAATCATGCATGGAATATTGTGAAGATTGGTGATTATTACTACAATCTGGATTCGACATGGGATGCAGGACAGGCATCGTATAATTATTTCTTAAAAACGGATGCTTATTTCACAAACAATGACCATGAGCGCCGTAGTGAATATGCCACTTCTTCTTTTACATCGGCATATCCGATGACTCCAAGTAACTTTTCTACATTTTATTCATTTGGAATCAATCAGACCGATCAGAATTGCTTGTTGAACGATACGGGTACACTGACATTCAGTGCATCTCCATCCAATTCATTCTTTGTGAATCAGACAAAATGGGAATCATCGGATGAATCGGTTGTGACAATTGATCAGAATGGACAGTATAGATGTGTAGGCTTAGGAAACGCAACAATTACAGCCACTGCTATTGATGGAAAACAATCCTCTATTCTTATCTATGTGGAAGAAGAACAGTTTGAGGAAGGATGGCAGATGCGTTTTGGAAAGTGGTGCTATGGTGAAAATGGAGAGCTGCTTACAGGATGGCAGACAATCGATGGTGTTGACTATTACTTCAATGAAGAGGGTCTACTTAGAACAGGCTGGTATGGAGATCAGTATCTAAGGGAACAGACAAGAGAATATATCAAATCAGAATATTGCACTATCGATGGAAGCCGCTATTATTTTGATGAAAATGGGCATTATGCAACCGGATTTGTCAATGCCAATGGAATTTATCGATTGTTTGATGATAATGGAAAAATAGTGCCAGCGGGATGGCGATTCATAGACGGATACTGGTATTATGCGAATAACTATGAAGCTGTATGGGGATGGCAGTTAATCAACAATCGATGGTATTTATTTGAGAATTACAAGATGGTTACAGGAATGTCCACAACAACATTCACCCCTTATTATTTTGATGAAAATGGATATATGCAGACTGGATGGAAACTTGTTGATGGCATCTGGTATTATTTCACAGAAAATGGTGCTTTGAATGGATGGCAATATATCAACAATGTCTGGTATTACTTTGATGACTATAAGATGGTATCCAATGGATTTATGACAATTGGCAATTATACATACTACTTTGATGGAAGTGGAGCCATGAAGACAGGATGGCAGTTCATTGACAACAACTGGTATTATTTCAATGCCAATGGAGCTATGCAGAAAGCCATCTGGTATGGTGATTACTATTTAGACAAGGATGGAATCATGGTTACATATTGTTATGTGCATAATCCAAACAATGGCAATTACTACTGGGTTGGAAATGATGGTAAATATGTCGCAAAATGGACAACGACTATAAAGCCGACAGGATATATCATTTATAACCAATCCACAGGTGCGTTAATGGAATCATAAGCTATATGGGGATAATCATGGATTATCCCTTTTTGAAACAGGAGGAGAATAGGATGAAACGTTTTTTAATGATAATAATGGCATTTTTGCTGGTATATTCCAATACGATTGGAATCTACGCAAAAGAAGAAACACAGGATGAACCAAAAATATATACTTTTGAAGAGTATGTTCCAAATCCTATCTATCCGGATGAGCCAGCAATATTGATGGCTTCGGATGATGATGATGGACGCTTAATGGAAAGTGAATGCACATATGAAGATGTTGAATCAGCCGGTGCTTTTTTAAGAGAAGGGCTAAAGTCATTTTCCGATACGATTATTGTGTATTATCGCTTTTATTATCCAGATTTTGATGAGGGTGATGCCTGGTTTGTGCGTGAAATCACAAATAATATATTTGCTGAGGCGATAAAACATACCGGAAATCCTGTTGAAGGTGACTATATGCGATGGACATATCGATCACGCTATCAAAGGCTTTACATTGAAGATGATAATGGAGGAAGTCCATTCTATGATATGAAAATCCGCTTTGAGATTCGATACAATCTGACATACGAACAGGCTCAGGAAGAAACGCAGGCAGTGAATGCCTTACTGAGTGAACTGGATGTCTATAATGCATCGGATTATGAAAAGGTATATGCGATATATGACTGGATCTGTAAGCATATTACCTATGATCATGCAAATGATGATGGCTATTTATTGAAATATACATCGTATGCAGGGATTGTCAATCGTACATGTGTATGCCAGGGATATGCCCTTCTATTCTATCGATTGGCCTTGTCTTTAGGTGTTGATAGCCGTCTGATTGCAGGATATGCTGGTGGTGGCGGTCATGGATGGAATATTGTCAAGATGGGGAATAACTATTACAATCTGGATTCAACATGGGATGCAGGAAAGAAAGCCTATTCCTATTTCCTTCTTGATGAACAGAGCTTTGCCAATCATACTCGCTGGGATGAATATAAGACAACGGATTTCATGAGTGCCTATCCAATGGGAGGCACAAGATATAAAGTCCTTTCTTCCCTGACAATTGATCAGGATGATATAGAATGTCTATTATTTTCACAAGGGGATTTAAGCTATACTGCCCAATACATTGACACTACGCTGCCAACGATGATTTATTGGGAAAGTGGAAACAATAAAGCGGTAACGGTGGATAACAATGGACATTATCGGACCTTAAAGCCAGGCAGAACATCCATTCGTATCAAATGCATTGATGGAAGCAGTGATACGATTACATTGAATGTATCCGAACAATCGTGTGAAGATGGCCTTCACTTTGTGGATGGAGATCTCTATTACTATGAAAATGGCTATCCAGTCCTGGGATGGAAAGAAATAGACAATGACATATACTATTTTGATGATCAGAAAAAGGCTGTCAATGGATGGTATAGTCTGGAGAATGGCGATTATTATTTCATCGATTATAAAATGGTAACAGGCCTTATGGAAATTGATGGAAAGCTCTATTACTTTGAGGAAGATGGAAAGAAGCATACAGGATGGGCACATATTGATGGATATGATTATTACTTCAATGCACAAGGAGAAGCTGTTGAAGGATGGTATGATAACTTTTTCTTTATCGATCATAAAAAGGCAATCGGTCTAGTTTTATTAGAGGGATATCTCTATGATTTTGGAAGTGATGGAATCCTTAAAAATGGCTGGTCTACATATGATGGTGATATTTACTATTTTGATGATAACTGTCAAGCGGTAAATGGCTGGATGCTGCTGGATGACAAAATGTATTACTTTGATGAATATAAGATGGTTACAGGCTGGGTTACAA
>JABUSD010000213.1 GCA_021442845.1 Holdemanella sp. | reverse complement strand
CTTCTTCGGAAATGATTTTTCAGAAAAGCTTGGTGACATTCTGATAGGAGGCATCAGAAATGTTGATGACAGCCTTTACAATTCTCCTGACAATTCAACAGATGGAATGCTTGAGAAGAAATGGAAGATTGATGATGGAAGAAGATGCCTGATAAAAGGAGGAAGAAACCCTTCCAAATCAGAACCTTTTAATGAATTGGCTGCCTCCATGCTCTATAAAAGGATTCTTGATCCAGAAGATTATGTTGCATATTCCCTGGAGAACATTGATGGCAGATTCTATTCCGTGTGCGAATGCATTATCAATGAGGATGAGGAGATGATACCAGCATTATATATTGATAGGTTAAAGAAGTTCAGAGGATGCGATTCAAATTATGAGCATTATATTAGTGTATGTGATGATTTAGGAATCGAGGATGCAAGAACATCCGTTGACAAGATGATTGTCTGCGATTATATCATGCATAACCATGACAGGCACTACAGGAATTTTGGAATCATAAGAAATGTTGAAACGCTGGAATATACCAGAATCATTCCTCTGTTCGACAACGGAAATTCCTTATGGCATGATTCCAATGATTCCTTGATAGGCTCTTTTCTGGATCATGACTGCCATCCATTCAGAAAGCATTATGATGAGCAGCTGAAGCTTGTCAAAAATCTAGACTGGTATGATCCGGAACATCTGGAGGGATTCACTGATGAATTGAAGGATATCCTTTCCATGAATCCAAACATGAGTCCAGGCAGGATAGAAAAGATTGCCAGGGCTGTTCAATCCAACATAGATCGTGTCAATTCATATAGAGATGAAATGGTCTGTGAGCTTGTTCTTGAAATCGATGGAATTGAACGGTAATTTTTTGCTGGACGGCAGATGCAGAGTTATGGGAGGATTTAGCGGACGTATAATGAAATACATATAATCAATACAGGTGCATATGCACCTTTTTTATTGGAGAAAGGAGAATTATAAATACATGTACATAGAAATCAAGGATGGCAGTAACAGGACCTACTATATCAGGGGGCAGATCAGACAGTATGGCTTATCCTTCAAGAAGACAGGCAAATATACAGGCAAATGGGCAGGTAATGTATCGGAGGACCTTATCGGCGAGATAGAAGCCTTCTGCAATAAGAACCATGTGAAGCTGTACAAGAAGGAGGAAGGATATGCAAGAAGCAGCAATTATGCAGATGCCTTCTTCGCAGGCAATACAGGTTTCAGGGGAGATGGCGAAACATACAGATGCTCCTATTGCGGACGCATTATCAGAAGATCGAAAGGGGAGGTTACTGTAGATCACCTTATTCCTGTCAAGGGTGTAGCCAATACATCGTTCTGGCATAAAAGGGTAAGGCAGTATATGGATAGGAAAGGCATCAGGGATATAAACCAGATAGAAAACCTTGTTCCTGCATGCAGCCACTGCAACCTTTCCAAAGGGAGCAGGATGGGATTCTGGATAATAAGAGGATATTTAGGACGTAATGAACGTTTCTGGAAGGCTGCATATCTGCTTATGGCTGTGGCATCGGTTGCAATACTTTCTGTATGCATAATCATGGTGCTGTCCAGATTGCAGCATTAGAAACAGGAAATATGGAATGCTCTGATACAGCAGTTATCAGAGAAAAAATGGGGGCAGATTGCCCCCGTTTTGGGAAAGGAGTATTTAAAATGAAAAGAATTGCAGACGAATACAAGTCTCTGCTTGGATGCCTATCATACGATAGCCTTAGTATCAAAAAAGATCATCTATTGAAGCTGTACAAAGCGATGGGAAGGGATGCTGGAATCAAACAGATCAGGGAGGATTATTATAAGAATCGCCTTGATATCATTTTTGAAGACGCAAAATATGAAAGCACAGCCTTGTATTGTAATTATGGAGACAGCAATTATCCGCTATTAAGATATACATGTGATGATGGTATGGAATATGCCATCGACTGGGAAAAGAGCATATTCAGACCTGAAGTTTTTATAGAGGATATGGAAAGAGAGTGCATAGATTATATAGACGAGTACTTTAACGATATATGGTTCGGAGAAGATGATTATAAGGATTTCACCTGCCGATTTGAGGATTACATCTGTGGATGGTTGGATTTGGAGAGTACTGATGAATTTGTGAATATGGATGTCTACTTTGATAAGGTTTTCGAAAAGGTGCACAGCAGATACATTGAACGCAGACATGATGAGATGCTCGAGGCTCTGGAATGCAAGGATGATGGCTTTAATATGGAACATCTGAACAGGCTGTATGAAATATCGGGTTCAGCACCTGATGACACGATCATTATGGATGAAATCGGAAAGGATTCTCTTATGTACATCCCAGCGGATGGAAAGATGAAGATGATTATGGGGTATCCTGGAGACCAGGAGGTAAATATTCTGTGCCGTCTGGATTCCATTGGTGGCTCGGCGGCTGCTGTTGACAAGGATTTTGGCATCTATACGGATGAGATCTTCAGATCAAGGGTCATGGAATTCCTTTCGGAATATGCAAAGGAAAGGGGCGGATATAATCTGGAGGACTGTATCAGAGATTTCTGCAATGAATGCAGTGGCAAGGGATACCATTTCAAGGAGTGTGACGTTCGAAGTGATTTTACACATGCGTCCATAGCATATGATACTGATAGGATACATCGGGATGATATCTTAGAAGAGGATGAGATTGGGTCTTAGACGGGGGCAAAGTGCACCCGTTTTTCATCTGTTCCGGTATTTCATGTGGGATTTCCCACTTTCGATGAGCAAATTTGCTACCATTTTTTGCAGGAGAAAGGTGATAAAATGATAGTGTAGAAATAATGAAGCCATGGATATATATCCGTGGCTTTTCATTTTGGGGGCAATCTGCCCCCATTTCCAGGAAAGGAGGAGAATGTATGCCGGATATTGATGAACTGGAATCTGTCAAGGCGATGATGGATGTTATCGGCAAGATGGATGATCTGGACCATAGAAGCCTGATGATTGCCTGCGTACTTGTTGAACTGACGGTCAAACAGGTCGTTAAGCTCGTAGTATGGCGATGCAGATTCCCTGTCAATCCTGCAAAGATAGCCGATATGATTTGTCGATATTACATGGCAGAAATAGCGGTGCAATGAATCATCCAGAAGAAATACAACCCTTGTTTCCGGACGGAAACGCTGGAAGAAGAGGAAGATGGTCTGGAACTAAACTAGAAATTAGTATTGAGATGCCCGGAAGGTTATGCTATAATCTAATTGGGTTATAGCTAAACCTTGTTAAAAGTTAAATTGTACATGATATCGCATCAGTAAAAGCGAACTGGAGTTACGTTCATAGCGTAGCTCTTTTTTATAGACAGGAGGAATAGCATGAAGCTATATGCAATTAACAAGGATTACATTAACTACCTAAAGAAATTTGACGGTCGTGTGCCAGATGTCGATTATGGCACATTTGCCCTTAAGCCATTCATTCGTACTGGGGTATATACAGAATATGGTGCTGAATATTATGCACCGCTGACAAGCATGAAGGATTGGATGTCATCCAAGAACAATACACTGACTCTGACAAAGCTATATGATAAAGCAGGTGAGCCTATCGGTGCTATCAACTGCAGATTTATGATACCGGTTCCGCAGGAGATGAGCATCGAGCTTACAAGGGCGAATCTGTCCATGTTCAGAAATTTCCATACAGAGGATGAGAAATGGAAACTATGGGGACTGCTCAAGGAGCAGATGAAAGCACTGGAGAACAAGGAAGGCATTATCCGTAACAATACGCTGAAGCTGAGAAGAGCAGCTCTTGATAAGGACGAGAAGTTCAGAAAGTGTTATCTTGATCTATCTGTACTTGAGGACTGCGGATGGATTTTTATGGAGAGCATGAACATGAAGGAAAAGATTAATTACTTGAAT
>JABUSD010000333.1 GCA_021442845.1 Holdemanella sp. | reverse complement strand
GAATTGGATATGAAGCTTTATATCAATTTCTTACGATTGATTCCTGAACAGAAAATAGAAGAAGTATCTTCTATTTTAAAAATCTGTAAGGAATTAGATATAGATGGTATTTATTTTTCTGATGAAGGTGTTCTATATAAGGCAATGGAAATTGGATATGAAGATCATCTAATCTATCAGCCAGAGACATTGGTCGCTAATTCCATGGATGTGGATTTCTATTTAAATCAGAATCTATTATCGGTTTCTTTGTGCCATGAATTAAGCTTAGAAGAACTATTAACAATTGCTTCCAATTATTCCAATGTAGAAGTGTTAGTACATGGATATTTCTCGATTCTATATTCAAGAAGACCATTAGTGACAAACTATCTTCATGTATTAAAGAAGGATAGCCCACTGCCGTGTCGTTTTGATATTATTGAACAGACACGAAAGGGAAGAATGCCGATTGTTCAGGATGAAAGCGGAACGCATGTATTCAGTGAAGTTCCCATTGGTTCCTATGATGAGATTGCTGCCTTAAAGGAAAGTGGAATTAAGCGTTTCCGTATTGATTCCATATTCTTTGATGATGAGTATACAGTCAAGGTGATGAATGGATATCGAAATGGTATTGTTGAAGATACGCAGTATTCCAATCACTGGTATCATCAGGAAACGATTAAGAAAAAGGGGGATATGTAATGAAACGAATTGAATTATTAGCCCCTGCTGGAAACTTAGAAAAAGCAAAGATTGCGATATTATATGGTGCGGATGCTGTCTATATCGGCGGTAAACAGTTTTCGCTTCGTTCTCGTGCTTCCAATTTCTCCTTGGAAGAGATCAAGGAGTTAGTGGAATTTGCCAATGAACATGGGGCGCATGTCCATGTGACGGTCAATATGATACCGCATGCTTCGGATTTAGATGGATTGGAAGCGTATCTGCTGGCTCTGGATGCAATTGGTGTACATGCCATTATTGTGGCAAGTCCATCGATTATGATGCTGGCAAAGAAATTAAAGGTATCCTATGAAGTGCATGTTTCTACCCAGCATTCATCCACAAACAGTGCAGCTGTTACATTCTGGAAAGAAAAGGGAATGGATCGTGTGGTACTTGGAAGAGAATGCCAGTTAGATCAGATTGAAGCCATCTGCAGGAAGGATATCCTTCCCATTGAAGTCTTCATTCATGGAGGTATGTGCATTTCCTTTTCCGGACGTTGTGTATTATCCAACCATATGACACTTCGTGATGCCAATCGTGGTGGATGTGCTCAGAGCTGCCGCTGGAAATATCATCTGATGGATGGGGATGAGGAAATCAGCTCTAAAGACAATCTGTTTTCCATGTCATCCAAGGATTTGCAGGCTGTGGATTTTATGGAACAGTTTATTAAGATGGGCGTTGCTTCCTTAAAGATTGAAGGAAGAATGAAATCTGCCTATTATCTGGCAACGGTCATCTCCAGCTATCGCTATCTGATTGATACAATCTATGAAAAGGGATATGCCGATAACGATTGTATTGAATATGTAAAAAAAGAAATCTCCAAAGCGGAGAATCGTATGACAGGTCCTGGCTTCTATAAAGGCATTCCCCAAGAGGATGTACAGTTATATCAGGATCATGATGAAATTGTAACACAGGAATATATCGCAATCTGTTTAGATTATGATAAAGATACAAAAATCGCAACACTACAAGTAAAGAACCACTTTGTACCAAACACAACTGTGGAGATCTTTGGACCAAATATTAAGTCATGTCTTGTTCAGATGAAGGATGTATACAATCTGGATGGAGAAATGCTAGATGTATGTAGAACGCCTATGCAGGTTGTAAAGACAGAATGGAATGGTCCAATTGAAAAATATGCGATGATTCGAAAGGTAAGAAAGGAAGAATCAATATGAAATTAAGTCAAAGTTTCTTTTATACATTAAGAGAAGACCCAAGAGATGAAGATAGTATTTCAAGCAGTCTATTAGTTCGTGCTGGGATGATTAAAAAATCATCCAATGGAATCTATATGATTATGCCAATGGGTAAAAAAGTATTACATAAGATTGAAAATGTCATTCGTGAAGAAATGGATAATAAAGGAGCGCAGGAACTGTTGATGCCTGCTCTGGTTCCAGAAGATTTATATGTACAATCAGGACGACGTGATGTCTTTGGAAAGAATATGTTTGCCTTATCCGATCGTTATGACAAGCGTTATTGTTTAGGGCCAACTCATGAAGAGATGTTTGCGATTGCGGCTATGATGGATGGAAAGAGCTATCGTGATTTCCCTTATAACCTATATCAGATTCAGACAAAGTATCGTGATGAAACACGTCCTCGTTATGGATTGATCCGTGTTCGTGAATTCATTATGAAGGATGCCTATTCCTTTGACGTTGACAATGAAGCATCCCGCATTTCCTATAAGAAGATGTATGATGCCTATTGTAATATCATGGATCGCTTCAAACTGGATTATCGCATTGTAACAGCGGATACAGGTGCAATGGGTGGATATCTATCGGAAGAATTCCAGGCGATTTCCAATATCGGTGAAGATGTCATTGTTGGCTGTGATGATTGTGATTTTTCATCAAACCTTGAAATTACCGAAGTTGTCGATGTGTATGAAGATTCAAAGGAAGAAGAATTGGAAAAGGAATTAGTCTATACACCACAAGCGCGTACCATCGAAGAAGTTTCCAACTTTTTAGGAAAAGAACCAAAGGATTTTGTGAAAACCCTTCTATATAATGTCGATGGAAAAACTATGGCATTCTGTGTGCCAGGCGATCGTGAATTGAATGAAACAAAGGCTGTCAAGCTACTTCTTTGTAACGAATTTGAATTATCGGATTTTGAGGATGTGGAAAGAATTACACATGCCAATGTTGGTTTTGCAGGTCCAATCGGATTGGATTGTCCTGTCTATGTAGACCGTCAGATTCTCCATATGAAGAATTTTATCGTTGGTGCCAATAAATCGGATTATCACTATAAGAATGTAAACTGCAAAGATTTAAAGCCAACTTTAGTAGCCGATCTATCCAAAGTAAAAGAAGGTGATATCTGTCCAAATTGTGGTAAGCCACTTACATTTAAACATGGTATTGAAGTTGGAAACTTATTCAATCTAGGATGCAAGTATTCGGATATGTTAGGTTTACTTTTCACAAACCAGAATAACCAGCCACAGCCAGTATGGATGGGATGTTACGGTATTGGACTTGGTCGTTGTATGGCTGCCGTTGTGGAACAGCACTATGATGATAAAGGAATTATCTGGCCAGTAGAAATTGCTCCATTTACACTATGCATTGTACCAGTATCAACAAAGGATGAAAAACAGATGCAGATTGCTGGTGAATTGTATGACTGGTGCAAACAAAAAGGATATGATGTCCTATTGGATGATCGTAATGAAAGACCAGGTGTAAAATTCAAGGATATGGAACTAATTGGTATTCCATATCGAATCACAGTGGGACGTGGTATTGCCAACGGTGTGGTTGAATTTGTTGAAAGAGAAAATGGTGAAAAAGTCGATATTTCATTAGATGCCATCAAATCAAAAATTGATGAAATCTTTAAATAAGAAAATGGAGGAACATTCCTCCATTTTTATTCGATTGGTACCTGTTTATAATTTCCATAGAATTGTAATGTACGATATGTATTTACAATCGCATTAGGATCCACTCTTCGAATGTTTGTGATGACATCCTCAACTTCATAAGCGGATACAACCGTTTTACAAAGATAGACTTTCTGATGGGAATAGCCGCCTTGTCCTTCAAAGATGGTCATTCCATGCCTGCATGATTCAAAGAAGGCAGCATAGACACCATTTGGATTTTTAGTTGTGATTTCAAGAGTCACCTGCGAATAACGCTGGTAGAAGGTAGATATCGCTCTTGTAGATAAGAACTGGAAC
>JABUSD010000416.1 GCA_021442845.1 Holdemanella sp. | reverse complement strand
CCTATGTAAATGGCGAAAACTTTGCGATGATCGATCAGATAAAACGACAGATTATTCGTTTATATGAAGATGATTTCAAGAAAATAGATCCATCTGGAAAGATGGCAGCTATTTATCATTCTATTCCTGCTCAACTATCAAAAGACAATAAGAAATACAGATTATCACAAGCTACAGGTAAACGGAAATCAAATAGTGATGAAAATATCATTTATGATTTAATTGACTCTAAAACCGTTTTAATTTCTTATAACACAACGGATCCAAGAGTAAGTTTAACTTTAACAAAAGGTATGGATAGTTATAAATTGTATGTAGCGGATACTGGTTTATTTGTAACATTGCTATTTATTGATAGAGAATCTACTGAAAATGAAATCTATGCAAAGTTATTATCCGATAAACTCCCTGCAAATTTAGGGTATCTCTATGAAAACTTAGTTGCGCAGATTATTACTTCTTCTCATAGAGAACTTTATTATCATACCTGGGAAAAAGAAAATAGTACCCATTATTATGAAATAGACTTCTTAATTTCAAATGGTGCAAAAGTATCTGTTATAGAAGTTAAATCATCAGGAATAAGTAATCATGAATCCATTGATGAATTTAGAAAGAAATATTCTAAGAATATAAAAGATTCCTATATCCTTTCACAAAAGGATATAGGAAATAAAGACAATATTCAGTATTTACCAATCTATCTTGCTCCATTTATCTAAGAGCATGATAAAGGTAATTCAATAATGCCTTATGTTATACTATTTCTATGTTAGAAAAGAAATTCATTGATGTACATAATCACATCCTTCCAGGGGTTGATGATGGAGCATGTAACATGGAAGATACCATTGCTATGTTACAGATTGCCTATGATGAAGGCATCCGTACAATTATCTGTACACCCCATCATCATCCCAGAAGAGGATGTGAATCCATAGAAACCTTACAAAAGACATATCAACTCGTAAAACAGGAAATAGATAAATTACAGTTAGATATCGAATTATATCTAGGATGTGAAATCTATTTTGATGATGAAGTAATTGATAATCTAAAACAAGGTAACATATTAACAATGAATAACACAAAGACTATTCTTTTAGAATTCTTACCAAATGATAATTATATTTATATGCATAATGTAATCAAACGATTACAGATGGAAGGATATCAGGTTATATTGGCTCATTTTGAAAGATATGCATGTCTAGTCAATCATGAAGACAATGTAGAAGATCTCTATACTATGAATGTACTATTACAGATTAATGCAGGAAGTATTCTAGGAGAATATGGAAGAACAATAGAAAGATTTGTAGATCGGATGTTAAAAGAAAAACTAGTTGATCTAGTAGGAAGTGATGCTCATAATCAAAATTATAGAAGTCCACGTATGAAAGAAGCATACCAGTATGTATCTAAAAAGTATGGAGAACAGTATGCAAATGAGATATTCTATCAAAATGCATTTAAGTTATTGACTCATAATAAAGAATAGTATCATCTATTCTTTTTTTATGCATATTCATTGAATGTAATACTAAATAAATGTATTATATATTGTGAATGTTCTATTTTTTTTAAGTGTCTATTTATTGAACAAGGAGGAACTTGTTGTGGATAAAATGAGTCGAAGATCACAGCGAACTGTGGTTCATAATACAAGAAATACCGAAACCGATGTCATAGATTTATTTGAGATCTTTGACTTAGTAAAAAAGAAACTATTAGTCTTCATCATCTTAGGAGTTTTAGGAAGTTTAGGTGCAGGACTCTATACAAAGTTTAGAATTCCAAGTACATATGCAAGTAGTGGATCTATTTATTTAACACCAATCATTAACCAGACAGGGATTGTTGATTATAACTCATTATATTCAAACTCTCGTTTAGTAGAAACGGCTATGTCTATGATGAAAAAAGATAATGTATTAACGGTTGTAGCAGAAAATACAGGCATGCCAAATGCATCATCGGTTCGTTCTACATTGACGGTATCCAATGAAGAAGGAACGGAAATCATTACAATCAAATCGGTTACTACCAATCCTGAATTATCAAAACAGATTGTTGCGGAAACAATTGATACTTTTATTGATAAGATGAAGGAAAATCTAAATGTAAAGAATATTGAAATCTTAGATGCTCCTAAATTGAGTTATCAGAAAGTAGGGCCTAATCTGTTTAAGAATTCTATAATGGGTTGTATGGCAGGATTAGCCATTGCCTTTGGATATGTATTATTCCTATTAATTACAGATAGTCGTATTAAATCCAGAGAACAGGCAGAAAGCTATTTAAATATGCCTGTTATTTCAGAAGTTCCTAAATGGAAAAGAACAAACCAGTTTGATTTGGATGAAATATTCCGTCATATGCGAACAAATATTGAATTCATGCAGTTTGATGAAAAACTGCAGGTTATTAATATTACATCAACAGTAAAGAATGAAGGTAAATCTACGATTTCTTATAACTTAGCGAAGATGTATGCAGCCAAATACGATAAGGTATTACTACTAGACTGTGATTTAAGAAATCCAAGTACGCATAGTATTATGGGTATTTCCAATAATAAAGGATTAACCAATCTATTAATGGAATTAGATTCTATTAAATCCATTCATGATTCAGGTTATGTACAATCTATTGATTCTACTTCAAGTGGATATAAGTTATCGGTTTTAACAGCTGGAAAAAGCATTCCAAATCCAATTGAAGTCTTATCATCATCTCGTTTTAGTGCCTTTATGGAAAAGGCAAAATCCGAATATGATTATGTCTTAATTGACTGTCCACCAGTAGGATTGGTGGCCGATGCCATTCCTGTAAGTAATATTGCCGATGGTACACTATTTGTCGTATCGTGTGATGAAAACTGCAAAAAGGCAATTAAGACGTCTAAAGAAGATTTAGAAAGAAATGGTATTAATATTGTTGGGGTTATTTTAAATAATGTAGATTCTAAGGCAAGTCGAAATAGAAAGGGATATGGCTATGGTTACTATGGCTATGGTAAGACAAATGAAGAGTAAGCTATTCTATCTTCTTATTGTTCCTTTTCTATTATTAAGTGCATGTTCAAATAATGATATCCAGGTATCAAAAGAAAATGCATTAACTGTATGTTTAGATGAAGCAGGTATTAAAGAAAAAGATATTTCCAATCTAAATATTAATGAAGGAGAAGCATTTACCATTGAATTTGACTACAATAATAAACATTATACATATGTAGTTGGTACAGATGGTATTATTCAATCTAGAAAAAGAAAAGCATTAAAAGAAGAAGAGAAAATAGTAGAAGAAGAACCTAAGAAAGAAGAAAACAACGATATTCCTACTGAATTTAAAAATCAGTTAAAAGAGGCTGCATTAAGAAATGTAGGCGTTAGTGAAGAAGATGTAAGTGATTTAACAGTTGTGAAAAATGAAGATAACACATATACGATTTCATTCCAGATTAATGGAGCAAGTAAGATTAAAACACTTGCAGATGAAAATGGAGAGTTAATATCAAGTTTTGTCGAGTAAGAAGAGAAGAGAGTTAAAGGAGGGATATACATGAAGTATTTAATCGTAGTAGCACACCCGGATGATGAAATTCTAGGTGTAGGAGCCACAATAAGAAAGCTTATTGATGAAGGAAATGAAGTTGCGATTGCGATTATGGTTGGTAAGGCAGGAGCCCGTGCAAATCTTTCGGATACATTGGATGAAGATGAAAGACAGGCATTGGAATTAGTAGGTGTGAATAAAGTCTATACAGCCGATTTCCCTAATATTAAGATGAATACGATCCCCCATCTTGAATTGGTGCAGTTTATTGAAAAAGCACTTGAGGATTTTGGCGCTACGGCCATTATTACTCATCACCCATCCGATACAAACAATGACCACGTTCAGACAAGCTATGCAGCCCAGGCTGCCAGTCGTCTGTTTCAGAGAAGAGATAATGT
>JABUSD010000330.1 GCA_021442845.1 Holdemanella sp. | reverse complement strand
GTTATGCCATGCAAAGTGCTGATTTCTTTGCGAAATATGCGATGGAATCTTTAAATCTATTCAACATTGATATGTTGTGCTTTGGTTCGGAATCCAATGATATAGACTATCTAAGAAGTATATCATCCAATGATATCGATCCTTCTACATCGTATCAAAGAAACAATATGCATTTAAATCCCAATGACATATTAGCCAATCAATATATTAAATATTGTGATCAATACAATATAGAACCTATATCCATTCCAAGAAATACTGCTTTTAAAAGCGCAACCCAGACAAGAAAGGATGCCTATATAGAGAAGCAGGACTTTGATGAATACTTCCATATCGAAGAAAACTGGAATAACCTATATCCTTACTTAAAGATGACTTTATTAATGACAAGACCTGAACAATTGTCTTCTTTCTTTCTAGTGAATGAAGGAATTGAATATCGATTGATTAAATATGCTAAACAATGTGATAATTTTAATGATTTTCTTCAATCCTGCATTTCAAAAACCTATTCAAAAGCCAGGATACAAAGAACCTGTCTTATGATTCTATTACAGATCACAAAAGAAGATATGATAGTAAACAATCATTTCAATATGGTTAAAGTCCTTGGATTTGATTCGATTGGACAGAAATTATTAAAGGAGAATAAAGATAAATGCATTTATACAAAATATCATGAATTACCAGAATTTCTACAGGATATTGATAGAAAATCAAGAGATTTATATGCATCCATCTATGATGGAGACTTAGAGGATAGAAAGGTAGTTATCTATGATCGTTAAAATAGTATGTATTATCTTATTGATTCTAGTTTTAATTTATATCTATTTCTTTCCCCCTATTCCCAAAAGAAAGAAAAAGTATCCCTATGCCTTATGTCTAGGATGTCCTAACCATAATGATGGTACTTTATGTACATCCCAGAAAAAGCGAAGTGAGCTTGCGATAAAAGCTTATGATCAGGGATATTATGATACGTTAATCCTTTCTGGAGGAGCGGTAAAGAATCAATATGTAGAATCAAAGGAAATGGAAAAATATATCTTAGAGAAAAGAAAGGATATACCCATTATCTGTGAAATGGAAGCCAGGACAACATGGGAAAATTTTCAGAATACAAAGAAGATTACTGGTGAAGTTCCTATTCTTGTCATTACCTCCCAGACGCATATTAAAAGGGCCTGTGCTATGGCTAGAAGCTTCTATAAGGAGTATAGCGGCATCTATTATCCCGATTATAAACTTAAACATATCATTCGGGAATTCTTTGCCAGACTCATTTATATCCGTTATGAAATAGCTAAGAAAATAAAATAGGGTTGCACATCGTGCAGCCCTATTTAAATGGAATCATTAAAATACGTAAATTGGAGCACCAGTTTTCTGGTTCAAAACAACATAATCTTCTCCTGGGAAATCTTTTGTTGTCCATTTAGCGATATATTTACCGCTCTTATCTACCCAGTAGTAATTACCATTGTCTTCATTGTATACATAACCATATGTAAACATGCGTCCATCTGCATCTAAATAGTAATCACCAATCCATTCTGCAGCATGTAAAGCACCGCTTGCATCGGCATACATCCAGTATGAATCTTCATCATAAGACACCTTGAACCATCCAGTTTGCATAGCACCACTATCATCACAGTAGTATACTTTACCTCCATCTTCGATATATCCTGTTCTCATGAATTCACTAAAGTAATACCACTTGTTGTTGATCTTATGCCATCCATCTGTAGCTAATTTACCATTTGGATATGCATATAACCATTCAGACCAATCTTCAAAAATAGTGAATTGATACCATCCAGTAATCATAGCACCACTTTCATCCAGGAAGTACGAATTACCTTCTTCATCAACAGTATATCCTTTCATCATGACACCATATTCATCGAAACGGTACCACTTGTTGTTGATTTTCTGCCATCCTGTTGCAAAAGCACCGCTTGATGTTGCATAGGACCATAAACCTTCTTCATCCTGTACCCATCCAGTTCTCATAGCACCATTTGCATCAAAACAATAATACTTTCCTTCGATTTCATAAATACCTTCTTCAGTCATCTTGTTTTCGTAACCAAGATCAAAGTAATACCATTTGTTTCCGATCTTATCCCAACCTGATGCTTCATGTCCATCTGCATAGAAATAGAACCAACCATCTTCGATTAGTTTCCATCCACCTTCACACATGTAGATACCTTCGAAACGATAGTATTTTCCACCGATTTCAAGTGTCATGTTTTCTGCATAACTACCTTCTTCAAATTTGAATACCCATTTTCCGTCTTTTTTCTCCCAAGTACCTTTGTTGAATTCTTCATTTTCAGCAACTGTAGGCGCAGTGACTGTTTCTTCTGCATTAATTTCATCTTCTACAACCACTTCTTCATTGGCAAAAGTAGGAGCCAAACAGAACTGGAACATCATAGAAGCTGCTAAAATGCTTTGTAATGTTTTTTTCATATAAAACCCTCCTAGCAATCATTATAATAAATATTTAGACACTTTTAAATATAAAAATCTAAATTTTCGTATCAAAAAGAGCCTGTACTATTTACAGACTCTTTGAATATTATTCGATTTTATTGTGGTTGATCCTGCTGGTATAGTTTACCTGTCTGCTGGATATAGATATCATATCCTTCTGGTTTTTCCGTTGTTGTCCATTTCGCAATATATTTACCAGTAGAATCTACCCAGTAGTATTTATTATTGTTCTTGTTGTATACATAAGCATTTGTTACCATCTTCTGATTGGCAGCTAGATAATAATCACCAATCCATTTTGCAGATTGGATAGCACCGCTTCCATCCGCATAGTACCAGACATAGGCTTCTTTATCCCAATCAAATCGTTTAAACCAGCCTGTTACCATGGCATTGTTCTGATCAAAATAATAAGTCACATCATCAACATCATAGAATTCCCAATATGTAACAAAGTAATCCCAGTTTTCAACTCCATAATACCAGATGCCATTTACTTTAAACCAGCCTTTGGCACATTTACCATCGGCACCAAAGTATTTCCAATCGGTACCTCTACCATAATAATTGATCCATTTATTTGTGACCATAGCACCGCTTGCATCAAAGTAGTAGAAATCATAATCATATTCATCCGTTTGAACACATGCTTCCTGATCGTGATAATAGTTACCATTTTCATCAAAGTAATACCACTTACCACCATCATAAGCCCAGTCATTCCTTACAATAGCACCTTCCTTGTCAAAATAGTACCATCTTCCTTCAGCATTTTTGTACCATGTGTTAACAAGCCAGTGTCCATTTTCATCAAAGTAACATACTTTATTATCGATTTCATAAGAAGCAAATCCTTCAAGCATCACATTACCATCTTCATATGGAATAAAGTAGAACATATGGTTTCCAATCTTTTCCCATCCTGACGCAAGATGTCCATCTGGATAACAGTAATACCAATGTCCAGCATACTGAACCCATCCACTATTCTGCATAATACAATCAATGAACAAATAAGATTTATCATCAATCAAATACGTACCAAAAAATAGAGTATCTCCTCTTTCCGTTTTATAGTACCAATCTCCATCTACATACACCCAATGCCCTGGTACATTATCCGCTGCATTTGTTTGAGCAACAACGGTTTCTTCGGCATTGATTTCATCTTCTACAACGGGTTCTTCATTGGCAAAAGCAGGAGCCAGACAGAACTGGAACAGCATAGAAGCCGCCAAAATGCTTTGTAATGTTTTTTTCATATAATCTCACCATCCTTAATCTTATTATAAAGTCATTTTAAATATATAAAAAGCACAATCTCGAAAAAGTTTCGGATTCATTTTGTATTCAAAAAGAGCCTGCAATGAACAGACTCTTTGTATGATTTTCTTAGATAATGACCGGGTCTTAAACACTTTCACTAAAAATACACATGCCACAGAATGCCGAAATAGCCGAT
>JABUSD010000128.1 GCA_021442845.1 Holdemanella sp. | reverse complement strand
TATTAGAAGTTCAGGCAGTTGAAATAACTGCCTTTTTCTTTGTGGAAAAATAGTAGATTGACAATGGCTGGTTAAAAAATTAAGATGATAGCGTTTAGATAGGAGATATAAAATGGAATCTCAAAAGGAGAATGTACTAGGGACAGAACCTGTTGGAAAGTTATTATTGAAACTTGCTTTACCGGCGGTTGTAAGTCAGCTAGTAAATATGTTATATAACATCGTCGATAGAATTTATATTGGACATATTCCTGAAAATGGCGTAGCAGCTTTAACAGGACTTGGATTGTGTTTTCCAATTCTTATGCTGATTTCTGCTTTTGCCAGCCTTTATGGTATGGGAGGAGCGCCGCAGGCTGCCATTGCGATGGGACAAGGGGATAATAAAAGAGCAGAAAGAATATTAGGCAACTGTTTTTCGGCATTAATCATTACTTCCATTGTTCTAACCATTGTATTTTTATTGTTTGGAAAACCACTTTTAATGATGTTTGGTGCAAGTAATGGCACTATTGAATATGCATGGAGCTATCTGGCAATCTATGTATGTGGAACCATTTTTGTACAGTTGGCACTCGGCTTGAATATGTTTATCACAACCCAGGGTTTTGCCAGCAAAGCCATGGTTACCGTTTTAATTGGTGCTGGATTAAATACAATATTGGATCCCATCTTTATCTATGGATTTCATTTAGGTGTGCAGGGAGCTGCTTATGCGACTGTGATTTCACAGGCTGTTTCTGCTTTCTGGGTGTTACGATTCTTAACAGGAAATAAAACAACTTTGAAAATAAAGGTATCTAATATGCGCATAAGCTGGAAAATAGTATTTCCTATTGTTGCCCTTGGATTATCTCCATTTATCATGCAGTCTACCGAAAGTATATTAAATATCTGTTTTAATACATCTTTACAGAAATATGGTGGGGATTTAGCGGTAGGTACAATGACGATTCTATCTTCGGTTGGGCAGTTATTGATTTTACCACTTCAAGGAATTACGCAGGGAGCACAACCGATTATCAGTTTTAATTATGGAGCAGGTAAATCTGATCGTGTTAAACAGGCTATTAAGATACAGCTTATCATATGCATTTCATTTACTACTCTGGTATGGGCTCTTATTGAACTGTTTCCGACTGTCTTTATTCGTATCTTTAACAGTAAGGAAGAACTGTTAACTTTAGCTACATGGGCACTTCGTGTCTATGCTGGTGGTATGTTTATGATGGGAGCACAGATTGCCTGTCAACAGTCCTTTGTTGCCCTTGGACAGGCAAAGACATCACTATTACTTGCATGTTTGCGAAAACTGGTATTATTAATACCACTGATTTATATTCTTCCACAATTCATGGACAATAAAGTATTAGCTGTTTTTTTAGCAGAACCTGTTTCTGATATTCTGGCAGCCACAATTACATCGTTAACATTTGCCATCTCCATTAAAAAACTATTAGATAAAAGAATAATGAATGATTAGGATTGTTTACACATGTAAACAATCTTTTTTCGTGTGTAATTGTAAGCACTTTCAATACGTGCTACTATATGTATAGATGAAATGACAGATAAGTCAAAAGGAGATAAAATATGGGACGTTTTCCAGAAGGATTTTTCTGGGGTGGAGCAACAGCTGCAAACCAGTTAGAAGGTGGATGGAACATCGGTGGAAGAGGACTTGCGAAAACTGATGTGACAACAGGAGGAACTGCTACAACACCTCGATTTGTTACGTATTTAAATGAAGATGGTACAAAAGGGAAATTACCACAGTTTGGTGGTGTATTACCAAAGGGAGCTAAATATCATATCTTTGAAGATGAATTATATCCTAACCATGTAGGAAATGATTTCTACCATCACTATAAAGAAGATATCGCATTATTTGCGGAAATGGGATTTAAGATGTTTCGTATGTCTATCGCATGGCCAAGAATCTATCCAAATGCGATTGAAGAAAAACCAAATGAAGAAGGATTAAAATTCTATCACGATGTATTTAATGAACTTCACAAATACAACATTGAACCATTAGTAACAATTTCTCACTATGATGATCCGCTTTATATTGAAACAGGATTAGGTGGATGGCAAAACCGTGAAGTTATTGACCACTATGTAAAATATGCAAAGACATTGATGGATGAATATAAGGATGATGTTAAGTATTGGTTGACATTCAATGAAATCAACTGCTTGTTGATGATGAAGATGTTTGCTCCAAATGCACCAAAGGAAATGATTCGTCCTGCTTATCAGCAATTGCACAATCAGTTTGTCGCATCAGCAAAGACAGTAGAATATGCCCATGAAAACTATCCAAATATGAAAGTTGGATGTATGTTAGCGGGTATGGCAAGTTATCCATGGACTTGTGATCCAAAGGATATCCTATTGAACCAGTTCTCTATGCAGGAAGGTATCTACTATTGTGGAGATGTACAGGCCCTTGGTGAATATGGATATTACGCAAAACGTATGTGGCAGGAAGATGGTGTCGTATTGGATGCAACACCAGAAGACTTTGAACACTTGAAGAATGGTAAAGTGGATTTCTTCTCATTCTCTTACTACAACACTTCATGTAACACAACACATGATTTTGGTGAATATGCTGGATCTGGAAATATGACATTGGGAGCAAAGAACCCTTATCTACAATATTCTGAATGGGGATGGTCTACAGACCCTAGTGGATTAAGATGGTTATTGGGTGAATTATATGCTCGTTATAAGATGCCTTTGATGGTCGTGGAAAATGGATTAGGTGCCATTGATAAGGTAGAAGAAGATGGTATGGTCCATGATACATATCGTATTGACTATATGGCACAGCACATTGATGCCATGGCAGATGCAATCAATGATGGTGTAGATCTAATTGCCTATACATCTTGGGGATGCATTGACCTAGTTTCGGCAGGAACAGGTGAAATGCGTAAACGTTATGGATTCATCTATGTTGATTTAGATGATGAATTAAAAGGATCACTTGCTCGTAGCCGTAAGGAATCCTTCTTCTGGTATAAGAAGGTTATTGAAACAAACGGTGAAGATGTAAGCTGGAAATAAGGATTAAGGCTGAAAATCAGCCTTTTTTCTATAGGAGGTAACTATGTTTACAAAAGAAATGATCAACGAAAAACTAATACGAATTCATCTTCCTGGAAATGTATTTGCGTATTATTTAGAAGGGGATACATCGGGTTTATTAATTGACACCGGATTTGGATATGGAGATTTGAAAAGCTTTATAGATTCTATCAGTACAAAGCCATATATCTTAGTATGTACACATGGACATCTGGATCATGCAGGTGGTGTTGTACAATTTGATACGGTTTATATGAATCATAAAGATATAGATGTTGCCAGGATGCATACCGATACTGAATTAAGAACAAACTACTTTAAATCATCGGTATCTGATTTTAAAGAAGAGCTAGTACAACCTATGTGTCCACTTGATCGATATCAGAATTTAGAAGATGGAATGACATTTGATTTAGGCAATTTACATGTTGTTTCCATTGATTTACCTGGGCATACGCCTGGAAGTGTTGTTCTCTATATCCCGGAATATAGAATTGTATTATTTGGAGATGCCATAAACTCAGCTGGATTTTTACAGCTTCCTGAATCATCTTCCATTCCAGAATATAGAGAGGCACTAATACATTTTAATTCTTTCTATAAAGGGAAGTATGATATTGCCTTATTCTCTCATCCACATAATTTTGGTGGAACAGAACTGGTGGATGAAACCATTGAGCTATGTGATGAAATCATCGATGGTACATTGATTCCTGTTGAAATGGGAGATGGCATAAAAGCGGCAAAACCATTTAATGAACAGAATCGCAGGATAGATGGGAAAACGGCCAATTTCTTATATAAATAATAATGGACCCAAATGGGTCCGTTATTATTTATGATATTTCTTATTTCGTTCATCCTGGATGATACCGGTA
>JABUSD010000313.1 GCA_021442845.1 Holdemanella sp. | reverse complement strand
GTTCACATCAGCATAACGAATCGCAATGGTTCCAATATATCCCGTCGATTCTTTGGAATTACGAATGCTCTGAATAATAGTAGCAATACTGGATTTTCCATTGGTACCCGTAATCCCATACATCAGCATCTTTGTAGATGCTTTTCCATAGAATATAAAAGCACATTTATTCATGGCATCGGTAACATCCTCAACCTGAATATAAATGACATTTCTATCGGTATTTTCAAGCACTTTTGAATGAACAATGCAGATGGCACCACGATCAATGGCCTGATCAATAAAATCATGTCCATCATATGTCATTCCTGGCAGACAGAAATAGACATTGCCTTTTTTTACTTTACGTGAATCAAAACATAGACCGGATACATCCACCTTTGGTGCACCCATAAATAATTTACTTAAACGCATAGAAACCCTTCTTTCATAGACAATATGTTCCATTTTTTATTTCATTCCATGAAAGTTTGATTCTTCCTTCCAATGGAATATCCGATTGAATCTCTACAGGATGATATTGATTTGTATAGCCTGTATAGATATTTCCTTTATGTGTTTCAATTAATACTTCTATTTCTTTATATCGTTCCATATCCTTGATGCGAAGCATTTTTGATAAGGATAATACTTTATTGACTCTTTTTTTCTTTAATGAACCCTCTACTTCCCCTTTCATTAAAGATGCTTTGGTTCCATCTCTTTTAGAATATGGGAATACATGTAAAAAGCTGAACTGGCATTCCAATAATGTATTGTATGTCTGATTGAATTCTTCTTCACTTTCCTGTACAAATCCAACAATAATATCCGTACTGATGGAGATATCTGTAATTTCATGTCGAATATGATTCAATCTTTCTTTAAATTCAAAAACGGTATAAGGACGATTCATTCGTTTTAATGTGGCATCACATCCCGATTGAATCGGAATATGCAGATGATGACAGATTCTTGGATTGTTTTTCATAAGATCAATCAGTTCATCATTCACTTCGGTAATTTCAATGCTGGATATACGATAATATACATCTTCTGGTGTATTCGCTATTAATTCCTTTAATAAGCCAGTAAGATTTGTACCATTTGACATATAACGTCCAGTATGAATACCTGTTAATACAATTTCCTTATGCCCTTTATCACATAGATCTCCTGCAATGGAAATCACTTTATCTTTATCAAGTGAGCGTTCCCTTCCACGGGCAAATGGAATTGTACAATAACTGCAGAACTGGTTACAGCCATCCTCTACCTTTAAAAAGGCTCTTAATTTGGATTCAAACTGATGAATAGGCATCATTTCAAATGTATCAAAAGATGAAGAGGATGAAACATAATCCCTTTTTTGATTTGTCTGGATATATGCCTGGATAATCGATGCGATTTCCGATTTATATTGGGCACCAATTATGATATCGGCATGCAGTTCTTCCCTTTTCTTATCATCAATGCACTGGGCATAACAGCCAATCACCACCACAATCGATTCAGGATTTTCCTTTTTGGCAAGATGAATCTTCTGTCTGGATTTGGAAGCGGCAGTATTTGTTACGGTACAGGTATTGATGATATATAAGTCAGCTATATCTTCCGTATAGGTAAAACCGATTTTTTCAAGCTGTTCCATATAGAACTGGGATTCATACGAATTCACTTTACATCCTAATGTATAGATTTTAAACTTCATTGGATTCCTCCAATGAACGCTGATAGGATATGGCACTTAATACATACATAGCTGCCGTTTCGGCTCTTAGAATACGATTTCCAAGACTACAGCTGACAAAATGATCATCCATTAATAAATCAATTTCCGAAAGATCAAAACCACCTTCAGGTCCAATACAGAACGTAATGCTCTTTGGATTGGAGGAAAGGAATTTTGATATATGATTGGATCCACCTTCTTTTTCATAGGCAACCAGATTACAATCACTCATGAATTCATGAAGAGAATCCACGGTCTGTATCGGTGTCAATTCCACTAGATCGTTGCGATTGCACTGCTTGCAGGCACTCAATAAAATCTGTGACCATCTTTCCAGTTTCTTAGCTTCCTTCTGCTTATCAATATGAACAACGCTATAGCGGGATTCAAATGGAACAATACGAGTCACGCCAAGTTCACATGCCTTCTGCAGCATCCATTCAAATTTATCCGATTTAATCAAGGCAGCACATAATGTGATATGCTCACTTTTGGCAGGCACTTCAATTTCTGAGAAGATATCAAGAAAAGGACGATTGCCTGGATGGGCTAAGAAAACCTGATTATCGCTATTGACTACACGGATTGTTTCCTTTTTCTGGATACGCAAGACATCAAATAAATGATGAGCTTCCTTTTCACTTAACATGATGCTTGTATTGACTTCTATAGGTTCATTTACAAATACCTGTTTCATTGTTTTCTACCTTCTTGTGCCATGCGTTTTAATTCTTTGACTTCATATGGCTTTAAACGACGATACTGTCCAAAAGCCATATCATCAACACGGATATTGCCAAACTGGATACGATGCAATCGTCTTACTTCATAGCCTAAGGCTTTCATCATATTTTTTACCTGATGATTTTTTCCTTCATAGATTGTCAGTTCAAACTGACAGCGATTCCGTACAAAATCAACGGTTAAATTTTTAACCTTGGCATAGCTATATTTCTCTTTTTCAAAGATAATACCTTTTTTTAACTTTTTAATATCATCTTCGGTTAAGATACCTTGTAGGTTCACTTTATAAATCTTTGGCAAATGATATTTTGGATGTATCATTTCATTACAAAAAGCGCCATCGTTTGTACATAATAATACACCCGATGTATCATAATCTAAACGTCCTACTGTAAAGATACGTGCTTTTGTATCAATATATTGGATAGCGGCTGTTCTTCCTTTTTCATCATTGTTTGAACAGATACAACTTTTTGGCTTGTTCAATACATAATATTCCTTTTCCTGGAATTCAACTAAATTTCCATTGACTTCAATGACATCATTGCCAGAGACTTTAATCCCCATCTCGGTAACGATTTCACCATTCACTTTTACTTTTCCCTGTGCAATCAGTTCTTCTGCTTTTCTTCTTGAGCAGATACCTGCTTTGGCAATTGTCTTTTGTAATCTTTCCATTTATTCAACCTCCGCAAACAGATCTTCCTGTTTTATAGTATTCAAGGCTGGTAATTCTTCTAGTGTTTCTAACTGAAAGGCATCCAGAAATTCCTTTGTGACACAATACAACAATGGTTTTCCAATTGTATCTAAGCGATCCGTTGCTTCTACAAGACCTCTAGCGGCTAATTTCTTCAACATGACTTCACAGTTAACCCCACGAATCTCTTCAATTTCAACACGCGTTATCGGCTGTTTATAGGCAATGATGGCAAGTGTTTCCATAGCCGCCTGGCTTAACGATACCATCTTTGTATCTTCGTATAACTTCTGGGCATATGGATAAACAAATTCCTTTGTCACAAATTTATAGCGGGATGCGAATTCTACCAGTTCTACACCTCTTGTTTCATATTCTAATTTTAAAGCTTCAATATCTTTTTTAATTCCTTCCAGATCATCACATTCCATACAGTATGCTAACTGGTCTAGAGTTAATCCTTCTTCACCACTGACATAAAGAAGGCCTTCTATAATTGCTTTCCGGTTCATACTATACTCCTTTCATGACCCAGATAGTATCATCTTTGTCGATAGTAAACTGCAACATCTTCTGATGGATCATATCAAGAATGGATAAGAATGTTACAATGACCATATGCATCGATGTACAGTCATCACATAACTGCTCAAAGGAAATCTTTTCCTTTTGATACTTTAATCGTTCCTTAATCTGTTCCATTCTTTGATCAACCGATAATTCCTTGATGGTTACCTTTGTCTCATATGGTTTTAAGACAACCATGCGGGAAATGACTCTTTTCATCGCTTTCATCAGTTCATAAGCGGACTGATTATCCAATGTATCACCAATCACTTCATTTTGCCATTTGG
>JABUSD010000002.1 GCA_021442845.1 Holdemanella sp. | reverse complement strand
AAACGCAAAATCTATGTTTGATTATTGCTCATCATTAGAAGAAATAATATTCCCTGGTACACTTAATACATCAAAGGTAAATAACTTCTCTTATATGTTTAGAAATTGTAGCTCATTACCATCTATCAACTTGACTCTCTTTGATACATCAGGTGCAACAGATATGACAGGTATGTTCCGTGGTTGTTCGGCATTAACATCTTTGGATGTTAGCCATTTTAATACAAGCAATGTAACAAGCATGACCAGAATGTTTTCTGGCTGTAAAAATTTAGAAACTCTTGATGTAACCAGCCTTAATACAAGCAATGTGACAGACATGGATGAGATGTTTTCTGATTGTTATAAGTTGGCTTTTCTTGATGTAACTAACTTTAATACAGGCAATGTAACTAATATGTCTTATATGTTTTATGAATGCAATGCTCTAACTTCATTAGATCTCTCTTCATTTAATACATCAAAAGTCAAAGATATGGAATATATGTTTAGCTCTTGTTTTAAATTAAAAACGATTAATTTATCCTCTTTTGATATGAGTAAGGCAACGACAACCCGTATCTTTAATGGATGTAGAGATTGTGAAACCATTATTCTGCCTGTTTCTTTTATCAATCCTGAAACAACTGTATTTGATAATAGTTTAACTTCATTAAAGACAATTAATTACACAGGAAAACAAGAAGAATGGGATGAATACTTCAAAGATGTTCCAATTCCAGAAGGTGTTACAGTCAATTGTTTATTCAGGGAAAGAGGATGGTATGAAGAAGATGGAAAACGTTTCTATATCTTGGACAATAATATAAAAGCAATCGGATGGACTACAATTGATGGAAATACATATTATTTTGGAAATGATGGATATCTTCAAACAGGTGTTGTTTCAATTCCTGAGGAAAATGATATCTTCCTATTGAATGAGTATGTAAAATCAGGATGGCAGCTTTATGACAATATCTGGTACTACTGTAAGGCCAATGGATCTGTCACAAGAGGAAAACAAGTAATAGGAAATAAGACATATTACTTTGATGATATGGGTGCTATGCAGACAGGTATTGTAGATAACTACTACTACAACATTCCAAATGGTCAGATGGAAAACGGCTGGAAAGAAGTGGATGGAAACTGGTACTATTTCAATCCGGCTGACAATCGAATGGTTACAAGCAAATGGATAAAATCAGGTAATAGCTGGTATTATCTACAGGAAGATGGTGTAATGGCAGCCGATGGAAAAGTACAGGATTATACATATACATCATATTGTTTCGATAAGAATGGTGCTATGGTAACTGGATGGCAATATGTCGATGATCACTGGTACTACTTTGAAGCAAGCGGTGCCATGGCAACATCAAAATGGATTGGAAACTACTATGTTGGATATGATGGTGCCATGTTAAGAGATGTATGGATTGGAAACTATTATGTCAACGAATCTGGTCTATGGGTCCCAGGTAAAGAACGTTATTCATGGGTAAATGATGCGGATATCTGGTATCTATATGATGAAGCAGCTGAAGATCTAGTTAGATCGGATTGGAAAACGGTAAAAGGTAAGCAATACTACTTTAATGAATATGGTGTCATGGCTACCAATTTTTATCCAATTGAAGATGATTACTACTTCTTTGGAAGTGATGGGGCTATGAAGACAGGTTGGCAAAAGATTGGTTATAGTTGGTTTTATTTCAATGCAGAAGGAAAGATGCAAAGAGCCTGCTGGGTTGGCGATTATTATTTAAACATTAATGGCATCATGGTTAGTTATTGTTACGTCTTAAATGAAGATAATGGTAAATATTACTGGGTAGATAATACGGGTAAATACATTGCCAAATGGACAACAACGGAAAAACCAGAAGGATATACAATCTACAACCAGCAGACTGGTGAAAAAGTCTTAGGATAAGCAAAAACTGGCATAATCGCCAGTTTTTTTACCTTTCCAAAAAAGGCATATAAATTGAATTTTTTAACAAAAGATTTATACTAATAGAGTGTTTATGGGGAAAAGTATTATGAAAAAGAAAATGATTACACTATTAGCTGCATCTATGCTGCTACAGTATGTTTCCACTCCTATTCTTGCCGAAGAGGAAACATCAAATGACACTGTTGTATCGGAAGAACAGACTATCGAAGATGTCCCATCTTTAGAACAGGAAGCTATTCCTGTAGAAGAAGAAAAGATTGAGGCAGAAGAAATTGTTGTACCGGAAACCAGCGATGAAACACTTGTCGCAAATGGAACGATTGGTAACATCTATTGGAAAGTCAGCCAAGCCCGTTTATTGACAATTGAAGGATCCGGAAACTTCAATGAATACGGATTTATCCCTCCATGGTATGACTATAAAGACTATATCACGAAGGCTGATGTTAACCTAACAGATACAACGGATGCATCGTATATGTTCTTTGGCCTTAAGAATTTAAGAAGTGTTGACTTCACTGATTTTGATACATCTAATTTGACATATACAGATTATATGTTTAGTGGTTGCTTGAATCTAAAAGAACTGGATTTATCCGAGATGAATACATCTAAAGTGACTACAATGAATGGTATGTTCCAATACTGTTCTGCTTTAGAGTCACTTATATTAACGGATATGAACACATCCAATGTACAGGAAATGGGTTATATGTTTGATGGCTGTGCTAGTTTAACCGAACTGGATTTATCTTCCTTTAATACATCAAGTTTAATATTGATGTCATATATGTTCAGCAACTGTGCTTCCTTAACATCGCTTGATTTAAGTACATTTAATACATCCAAAGTAACTGAAATGAGAAATCTATTCTATGGTTGTTCTTCTTTAGAAGAAATCCAGTTGTTTACAAACACATCCAATGTAACAACTATGGCAGGTATGTTTAGAGATTGTGCATCATTAAAGAGTATCGATCTTTCACATATGGATACATCCAATGTAACAGACATGGGTGATATGTTTGCTCACTGTAAAACCATTACAACACTTGATTTATCAAATTTCAACACAAACAAAGTCACAAATATGTCTTATATGTTCGATGACTGCACAGAATTGAATCCACTCGATGTAAGCAACTTTAATACATCCAATGTAACAGACATGAAAGGCATGTTTAAAGATTGTGTTTCTTTGACATCTATCGATGTAAGCAATTTTAATACATCCAATGTAATAGAAATGGATAAAATGTTCTATAATGATACATCTTTAAAAAAGCTTGATTTAAGTAATTTCAATACAGACAAAACTACAAGTATTTCCAAGGTATTCACAAAATGTACAATATTAGAAACACTTGTATTACCAAAAGACTATGCATATCGACAAGCTGACTTGTTTGCCAATGTTCAAGGATTAAATACTGTCTACTACTTAGGATCTGAATCTGAATGGAATGCGCGTTTTAGTGAAGTAAATGTTCCTTCTGGTGTTACTATTGAATATCTTGAACAAGGTTCTGGATGGAATACTATTTCTGGTAAAAAATATTACATTTATGAAGATGGAACAAAAGCAATTTCATGGGCTACAATTGATGGAAAAACATATTACTTTGATGATAACTATGCGTTACTGACTGGTTTTGTGACAATAGGAAATGATACTTACTATTTCAACAATCCAGAGGGATATATGGAAACAGGATGGAAAGACATTGAAGGTAAGTGGTATTATTTTGAATCCAATGGTGTAATGGCTATATCAAAATGGATGAAATCTGGTAATAACTGGTATTATCTAAAAGAAGATGGTTCTATGGCAGCCGATGAAGTCACAAAGGATACAACCGGTAAGTCCTATGGATTTAACACAGATGGTATTATGGTTACCGGATGGCAAAAATTAGGGGGTAACTGGTATTACTTTGAATCCAATGGTGTAATGGCTACATCAAAATGGATTGGTAATTACTATGTACAGGATAATGGTAGCATGGCTACCGATACATGGATTGGAAACTATTATGTCAATGAATCTGGTCTATGGGTCCCAGGTAAAGAACGTTATTCATGGCTAAAT
>JABUSD010000316.1 GCA_021442845.1 Holdemanella sp. | reverse complement strand
TTCCCTTGTTGTACTTCATTGATTTTAGATGCATTGGCTGGCTTTGCACTTTGATTAGAGAATCCAGCTAGTAAGAACAATAGGAAAATACTACAAATAAGCAAGATTCTTACTTTTTTTGGTAGTCTTTCACTTCTCCATATTAAAATGCTTAATGGAATCGGGAAGAAAAAGATCCATCCTATGACCCAAAGCCATGTATGTTTTTTCTTCTTCTTTTCTATCAGTTTTGGATAACTGATATTTTCATGGGAAGGGGGAGTGACTATCTTTTGGGGCTGGTTTGTCTCAATTAGAATCGATGCATCGCAATAAGCACAGTTTTGTATCGATTGATTTGGATTTATATCAAGCATGGCACCACAATTTGGACATCGTAAATTAACAAGTTTCATCGTTTTCTTCCCTTATTATTATGATACACGATTCTACTATAAAAAGTAATAGAATATAAATATTGAAAAAAATTCATTTTTCGTTATAATAAATTTAGACAAGTAAATATCGTTTGAGAGCTATCCTAGACATCCAACGGGGGCCGAAGAAGCAAGGTGGGAAGAATGTTTATCTTCTTTCACAGAAACTGACAGGCAAAAGGAAGGTAGCTTGACGAATCCATCTGGAGAGAATACACTTTGTATCACCTACGAGGCTAGAACCAACTGGTAAAAGGACAGAGGAACATGAAAACATTGTTTTTTGTGTTCCTCTTTTTTTGTAGGATTATACAAAGTGTTTTATTTTTAATCAAAAAAGGAGATAACCATATGCGAATGTTGTTAGTGGGAGCCGGTGCTGTAGGCGAAAGCATCTGCCGTATCTTAAAAAAACGCGATGAAAAAGGAAAATGGCTAGAGTATGTATTGGTAGCGGATTATAATGAGGCAAGAGCTATTGAAGTCGTTGAACACTTAGATCATGATCCTCGATTTCAGGCAATCTTCATCAATGCCAGAGATATGGAATTGATGAAATCCATAATTAAAGAACATACTATTGATTTTGTGATGGATGCCACCGATCCATATCTTGCCAATACCATCTTTAATGCCGCTTATGAAGCTGGGGTAAACTATGCCAATATGGGAACATGGTCTGTTCCTATGGATGATCCTGCCTTTGGTCTTGGTATTGAAAATAGCTATGCAGAACCAATGACAAAATATAATTTTGATCGTCATGAAGCATGGAAACAGAAGGGAATTATGGCTTGTATCTGTTTAGGTATTGATCCTGGTGTTGTCAATGTCTTTGCCCGTTATGCCAAAGATCATCTATTTGATGTCTTAGAAGAAACCCATGTCAAAGATGGCGGTAACTTATGTGTACCAGGGGCAAATCCAGATGATATCCAGTTTGGATTTAATGTATGGACTGTTCTGGATGAAGTTTTAAATCCAAATGTTGAATATGATGAAGAAAAAGGTGGCTTTTTAGTCGAAGATGCCTTTGCTGGTGAAGAGACATTCATCATGCCTGAAGGCATTGGGGAAAACCATCTGGTCAAAGTGGAACATGAAGAAACCGTTACTATGCCTAAATTTTTAGGTGTAAAAAAGGCAACTTTTAAAATTGCCTTGGATGATAATTTAATGAATGCCTTAAAAGTCATTAATAAACTTGGTTTACGAAGCATTAAGCCAGTGCATGTTGGAAATGTCGATGTCATTCCTAGAGATGTCGTTGCCACATGTGCCCCACAGCCTAAAGATATCAAAGATGAAATGGTAGGCGCTATGTGTGTAGGTGTACACTGTAAAGGTATAAAGGATGGCAAACACAAAGAAGTCTTCCTATACCAGATCTTTGATAACCAGCAATCAATGAAAGACTGGCATATGCAGGCTGTTGTTGCCCAGACTGGTTTTGGAGCCGCTTTAGCCATTGAATGCATTGGCAAAGGTTACTGGAAAGAAGCGGGTGTCTATTCCCCTGAATATTTCAATCCAGATATCTATATGAACCTTATGAATGCTTCTGGCTTTACATATGGAATGGTTGATATTACACCACAGGGAATCTAACGGATTCCTTTTTTTCGCGTCTTCGCTGGTCTAAATTGATTAAACAATACAATTCCATATGCAAGGCATAGAAATCCATATGTTCGATTATATCTCTTTTTTCAATCGTTGGATAAAATCTATCTAAATAATATAGATGTTCGTTATCTTCTGTCATATAGACAATACCAGCTGTATTGTTTTCTAATACATAGACTCTTGCATCTACTTTTAAATTCTTTGTATATAATGTATTGGCAAATTCTTCTGGTTCTAAATGAACAACGGTTAACATATTTATCACTCCCTCTTTCCATGTAAAGCATAACCATTTATATATCGATAAACAATATATATTTTTGAAATAAGTGATAAACAGAAATATTTCTTTTATTTAAAAGGTGTTTGCACGCTTACATATTTTTGATTAAATAAAAATGGCAGCATTTGCTGCCTAAAGAAGAGTAGTTTTAAAGAGAGTAATACGATTTGTTTCTATCCCTTGTATATTGATCTAAATTTATGATTCGATACAATTCTTTATGCAGATCATAAAAATTTAAGTTATCAATAATACATTTCTTTTCCTTGGTAGGGTAGAACCTGTCAAGATAGTAGAGGAAGTCATCATCACTTGCCATGTAAACCACACCTGCAACATTGCATTCCAATACATAGACTCTTGCGTTTATTTTTAGTTTTTTGGAGAACAAAATCGTATTGAAATCCTCTGGTTCTAAATGAATTACTTGTAACATAATCACTTCCTCCTTCTATCTGATTACATTGTAGAAGTGATATGGATATTAAACAACAATAATTTTTGAATTAATCATAAAAAATAATATATTTTTTTTGAATAATCTCATATTCTCATATAATAATTTTGTATCAAAAATAAATTGAAAAATATGGGAATTCATGATAAATTATCTATGGGTATGAACGTCACCCATGCATAAATTGCAAAACCGCTGAAAAGCTGATGACTTCTACAACTTTTTTTGTTGTGGTCATTGGCTTTTTATTTTTTAGGAGGGAATTGTTATGTTGTCAAGTATAGCTTATATACTATTATTCGGTATGTTTTTAGGAACTGTTTTTCAAAAATTAAAATTACCAAAATTATTAGGAATGATCATTGCAGGAATGCTTATAGGCCCTTATCTATTGAATCTATTGGATGATAGCATTTTAAATATATCGTCCCAGATTCGTCAGATTGCCTTGATTATCATTTTGACAAGAGCTGGATTAACGCTGGATTTAAATGATTTGAAGAAGGTAGGAAGACCGGCCATCTTAATGTGTTTTGTACCTGCCTGCTTTGAAATTATAGGTATGATTCTCATTGCCCCAAAGCTATTAGGAATTAGTTTATTAGAAGCAGCAATATTAGGGTCTGTCATTGCAGCGGTATCACCAGCGGTTGTTGTTCCTAAAATGATTCAGCTGATTGATTCAAAACTAGGGACAAATAAGGCAATACCACAGATGATACTGGCAGGAGCCAGTGTGGATGATGTCTTTGTGATTGTGCTATTTAGTGCCTTTACCAATCTGGCAAAAGGACAGACTGTATCAATTATGAACTTTGCATCCGTTCCTATCAGCATTTTTACAGGAATCCTATTTGGATATCTGACAGGTGTTGTCGTAAATGTTTTCTTAAACAAGACAAAGTTAAATCCAATCCAAAGTTTTATGTTTGTCTTATCGATTTCTTTTATGCTGATGCAGGTGCAGACATGGATTGAAGCTTATATTCCATTTAGTGGCTTATTATCCATTATGGCTATGGGTTTGGCCATCAATAAAGTGAATCTAGTTCGTGCAAAATCACTCAATGCCATCTACAACAAGAGCTGGGAAATCGCCCAGATCTTCCTGTTTGTCCTGGTAGGAGCCAGTGTCAATCTGCCATTTGCCTTAAAAGCAGGACCAATCGGTATTCTTGTGATTGTGCTTGTGATGGGTATTCGAATGATGGGTGTCTTTGTCTGTCTTTTAAAAACGCCATTGAAAGAAGACCG
>JABUSD010000083.1 GCA_021442845.1 Holdemanella sp. | reverse complement strand
GGGAACATATTTTCTTTATAGTGATCCCAGTGTCCAGATGTCTTATATAGATTCACTGTACCAACAGCTGGTGTTAATACATGAAGATATCCAAGTTTTCTTTCTTTTCCTTTGATATACTTTTCCAATTCCTGCCAGATTGTATATCCATTTGGAAGATACATTGGAAGCCCTCTACCAATTAAATCATCTGCCATAAAGATATCCATATCTTTACCAATCTTTCTATGGTCTCTTTCTTTTGCATCCTGTAAATCCGCTAAATGCTGTTCCAATTCTTCAGCGGTTGGAAGACATACACCATAGACTCTCTGTAATACTTTGTTGTCCTTATCCCCTTTCCAATAAGCACCTGAATATTTTAATAGTTTAAAATTCTTACAAAGCTTTACATTGTCTACGTGAGGTCCTCTACAAAGATCAGTAAAGTCACCTTGTGCATAACATGTGATTGTTGCTTCCCCATCCATTCTTTCAATCAGATCCACTTTGTACATATCATCTCCAAACATATCCAAAGCTTCTTCCTTTGAAATTTCTTTACGAACGATTTTCTTTCCATCTTTACAGATTTTCTTCATTTCCTTTTCAATTTTCTTGATTGCTTCATCTGTAATGACTTCATCTCCTAGATCCATATCATAATAGAATCCTTCTGATACAACAGGTCCAACCCAGAACTTTGCATCTGGATAGATGTGTTTAACAGCCTGGGCCATAACGTGAGCACATGAATGGTTTAATGTATTCAATGCTTCTTCTTTTTTAAAATCTCTCATTGTTTCTTACCTCCAATAATAAAAAAAGATTTCGCAAAGGACGAAATCTCGTGGTACCACCTTAATTCATGTTATTTCTAACACCTTTAAACTTTAACGACAGTTAACGGCATTCTCTTTCGAGTGCAATTCAAAGGGAGTAAATCGATAGCTCTTCAAAGAGTTTTCATCAGCCACTCTTCTTTCTACATCCAAGCATATCCATTCATGTCCTTATCACCATTATTGCCTTGATTATAAGATTTTTTAAGTTTTAAGTCAATCAAAAAAAAGAAGCATTACGCTTCTTATAAATCGTTCAATTAGTCTACTACGTATGGTAATAATGCCATCTGACGAGCACGTTTGATAGCTGTTGCTAACATTCTCTGGTATTTAGCGCGAGTTCCTGTTACACGTCTAGGAATGATTTTACCGTTAGCGTTGATAAAACGCTTTAACAATTCAACATCTTTGTAGTCGATTTCTTTGATTTTATTCTTTGTAAAGTAGCAAACTTTTTTGCGTCCCATACGTTGTTTTTTAAATGCCATAAGTTTATCCTTTCTAGAATGGTAGATCATCACTAGCAATATCTAGTGAATCATTCGAGTCAAACGATCCAAATCCATTATCCGGTTGTGAATAATTGTTGTTTGAACCATAAGAATTCTGGTACGAATTGTTCTGGTAAGAATTATTCTGATATCCACCCTGGTTATAAGCATTATTTGATTGTGCATTCTTTGATTCCAAGAACTGCACTGTATCTGTAAGAACTTCCGTTACATATACTCTTTGACCTTGCTGGTTATCATAACTACGAGTCTGAATTCTTCCTTCCACACCAATCAGTGACCCTTTGTGTAAATATTGTGCCATTAATTCAGCTTGTCTATTCCATGCTACGCAGCTGATAAAGTCTGCATCAGGCTGTCCAGGCTGCTGGCTTCTTCTGTTACAAGCAATTGTATAGGATACAACACTTGCACCATTAGGCGTTTTCCTTAATTCTGGATCTCTAGTCAAACGTCCAACTAAAATAACTCGGTTAATCATATTATTTTTCGCCTTCAGTTTTTACAACCATGATACGTACAATGTTGTTAGAGATACGTGCTCTACGCTGGAATTCGAAGATTCCTGCGTTGTTTGCAGTAGCCTTGATTACTACATAGTGTCCCTTTTTCATGTGATCGATTTCGTAAGCAAATTCTTTTACACCCCAGTCATCGATGTTATCGATGCTACCACCGTTAGAAGTGATTGTTTCGTGCAAACGATTTTGTTCCTTTTCGAACTCTGCACCTTCTACAGATGCCTTCACAATGTACATGATTTCATATTTTTTCATGTGTACACCTCCCTTTGGTCTATGGTTTCCATTCTCCTGGAAACAGAGAGCAAGCATAAACTTGCTAAATAAATATACTAAACAATACGATAAAAGTAAAGTTATTTTTTAAAAAAAACCTACAAATGGAAATTTGCTTAGAAGACATTACCTTTATGAATGTTCTCTAATGATTTCCGAATCATTTTTCAACCTCCAAGTGTTTAGTCTTTCGAGTTCCCTCAATCCCTTACAGCAACTTTTGAGGTCGAAAATGACACACTTTTCAGAATATTTTCAAAAATCTTTTAAGAATTTTTGATACAGTACATATATTCTATTGAGAAGTTGCATAAAATAATATTGAACTTATCATTCAACCTATTGACTTTTTGACGTGCTATATGTATAACAGTTATTGATAAGTAGCATAAAATATTATTCAACTTCTCAACGGAGGACACCTTATGGATATCAAACGCGATTTATATTTAAAGAGAATTGTCTCATATATGTGGGACGGGCAGGTTAAAGTAATCACTGGCATTCGCAGATGCGGAAAATCCTACCTTTTGCGCACTATATTTCGCAACTACCTCTTGGAAAACGGGGTAAAGGATAGTCAGATTCTGTCCTTTGAGCTTGATCTTGCCAAAGACATAAAATACCGTAATCCGTTGGAACTTGCAAATTTTGTTCGAGAGCATGTGGAAGGACAATCGGAAAAATATTATTTATTTGTTGATGAAATTCAGATGTCTGATGAAGTTCCAAATCCTTATAATCCGTCTGGGAAATCAATTACCTTTTACGATGCGCTTAACGATTTAAAATCTATATCGAATCTTGACATCTATGTAACCGGAAGTAATTCAAAAATGCTTTCCAGCGACATTCTTACTGAGTTCCGTGGCAGAAGCGACGAGATTCGTGTTCATCCTTTGAGTTTTGCGGAATATTACGCTGCAGTCGGTGGAGAAAAAGCGGAAGCCTTTGAAAATTATGCCTTTTTTGGTGGTATGCCGCTTATTTTGTCAAGACCGGATGACACCGCAAGAATGAACTATCTGAAATCTCTGTTCTCGGAGGTTTATTTGAAGGACATTGTTGAACGGAAAAGTATAAAACGGGAGGATATTCTTTCGGCAACTCTCGATCTGCTTTGTTCTTCCGTTGGTTCTTTGACTAATCCTAATAATATTGCTAATTCTCTGAACTCAAAGCAAAGGCTTACCGGCAAAAACACCGTCGCTGCCAATACAGTGAAAGCATATATCAATTATTTGCAAGATGCATATCTTTTTGAAGAATGCCGCCGTTTTGATGTAAAAGGTAAGGATTATTTTGATTACCCCAACAAGTATTACTGTGACGATCTCGGACTTCGTGGTGCAAGAATCGGATTTCGTCAGCAGGAAATGACGCATATTATGGAAAACATTATTTATAACGATCTGCGTATTCGCGGTTGCGAGGTGGATATCGGAATTGTTTATAGCAGCGAAAAGAACAAATCAGGTCATCCGCAACAGGTTGCCCGAGAAATAGATTTCATTGCTACACGTGGAAGCAAAAAGACTTATATCCAGTCTGCCTATGCACTTGAAACTGAAGAAAAAGCAATTATTGAAAACAAGCCGTTTGGTTTAACCGGAGACTCTTTTCCCAAAATCATAGTACGGCATGATATCCACAAGCGCTGGTATGATGATAACGGAGTTTTGAATATAGGAATTATTGACTTTTTACTGGATGATACTATTGTTTGAGTCTCAAATCCCCCAAAGCACTGTATTTGGGGGATTCTTTCTATCATTTCATAGTGGCAAATCTTTCAGAAACTTTTCAAGATATTTTCTGCGAAACATTCAAAGTTATTTTTAAAAAAAGCCTACAAATGACTATAATCTTGATTCCGCAAGCCTGGCAGCTTGTCGGAGTGTTATTTTTTTA
>JABUSD010000046.1 GCA_021442845.1 Holdemanella sp. | reverse complement strand
TTTAAATTTTTTTTTAAGTAGGAGCTCAGAAGTGAAACTCACATTCAAAATTTCACTATATTGATAGTAACGTCGATACATGATTAATGCTTCATAATAGTTATATCCAGTTATGGTGCTTAGTTCATAATATAGACTCTTTATTTTATCGATTGATTTGCTGATATCGTTTATATATTGATAGTCACTCATATAGTTATCTCCTTATTCAATTATACATATCATAAAGGAATGTAATGATTTGTGCAAGTAATTTGTTTGTTATTGGTCTGTATATGTACTAATAAAGTATAAATATAAAATTAAATTAGTAAAATATATTGCACAAATACAATTTATGTATTAAAATAGTATGTGTGAGGACTAAAATAGTATATAAAGTCCAAATAGGGATCAATGTGCGCGCAAAGATATTCTATTAGCAGTCATGAAACAAAGGAGATATATATGGCAAAGAAAGATTATTCAGCTCTTGCGGATGAAATACTTATTAAAGCAGGTGGAAAAGAAAACATAACAGCTTGTATGCGCTGTGCTACAAGATTACGATTACATTTAAAAGATGTAGATAAAATTAATTTGAATGAATTTGAACATTTGGGAGGAGCATTTGGAGCTAAGATTGTTGGAAACCAATTGCAGATTATTTACGGTAATTCTGTAGGGGATATTACAAATGCAGTTGCTAAAGCAGGTAATTTTGAAACAAAACTAATTGATGAGAAAATTGATAATGTTCCAGAAAAAAGAACAGTAAAAGACTATTTTAAATCGTTCTTTACTACAGTTTCCGAATGTGTAGTACCAATGATGCCAGTTTTAATTGGAACAGGAATGTTAATACTGGTTTTACAATTATTAACACAATTTGGAGTTATGAGTCCAGAAGGTTCTACGTATAAAGTATTATATTGTGCATCCCAAGTAGGATTCTATTATATGACTGTATATGCTGGTATGTTTACAGCTAAGAAATTTGGTGGTAATCAAGGTGTTGCGATGGCGTTAATGCTTCTGTTGTTATATCCTGATTTTGTTGCAATGTTATCTTCTGGAGCTACAATTACAGTTTTTGGATTACCTATTACAAATGCAACTTATTCAAGTACAATTCTACCAGGTATTTTAAGTATTTATGTTATGTGTAAAGTTGAAAAGTTCTTGGATAAATATACTCCAGATTCGTTAAAACTATTGATTGTTCCATTTGTTACTTTTATTGTAATGATTCCTATTGAATTGGTTGTGTTAGCTCCATTAGGATCGGTGCTAGGTAATTATTTGGCGATTGGAATTATGGGATTATACAATACGGCTGGACCATTTGGTGTTATGATTTCTGCTGCTATTATGCCGTTGGCAGTAATGACTGGAATGCATTATGCCTTTTTCCCATATCTATTTATGGCATTTTCAACAATAGGATATGAACCGATTGTATACAATTCAACAGTTTTAAACAATTTCGCTATTATGGCAGTTTGTATTGCATTGTTAATTCGTGCAAAATCAGCAGAAAGAAGAACCTATATTATTTCATGTGGTACACCAATTATCATGGCTACTTCAGAACCGGCTCTATTTGGTATTTTAATGAAGGAGCCATCAGCACTTATTGCAACGATGATAGGATCAGGTGTTGGAGGTTTTATTCTAGGATTATTAAAAGTAGTGATGTATCGCTATGTACCAAATACAGGTATTCTTGCATTTACAGGCTATTACCAAGCTGGAACAAATAATTTTATGTATTTCCTAATCGGTTTAGCAGCAACTATGATTGTGAGTTTTATGTTGACATTTGTTTTGTATAAAAACAAGGAGGAAAACCAATAATGCCATTTCCTAAAGATTTTTTATGGGGTGGAGCTACATCCGCGATGCAATGTGAAGGCGCTTTTGATCAAGATGGCCGTGGATTATCTACTTGCGACATGGAAACAACAGGAACTCGAACAAATCCCCGCCAATATCATGAAGTGTTGCAAGAGAATGTATATTATCCTTCACATACAGCAATCGACCACTACAATCAGTATAAGGAAGATATTGCTTTATTTGCTGAACTAGGTTTTAAGGTATATAGAATGTCAATGAGCTGGTCTCGAATTTTCCCTGATGCAACAGGTATTCCGAACGAAGCAGGATTACAGCATTATGATGATGTATTTGATGAGCTTAATAAATATAATATTCAGCCTTTAATTACAATAACACATGGTGATACACCTTTATGGATTGTAGAAAAAGGCGGATGGTTAAATAGAGATGTGATAGATGATTACATGAATTATGTAACCACCATTTTTACCCGATATAAGAATAAGGTAAAATATTGGATTACATTTAATGAAATTAATGGTGTAGAACTTTCTATGATTCATTCAGGAGGAACACAAAAGAATGACCCTCAAAGCAAAGCTACTGTTTCGTATCATCAATTTGTCGCCGCTGCTAAGGCAGTTTTAAAGGGTCATGAAATTGATCCGGAAAATCATGTCGGTATGATGCTTGGTGGATATTTCTTATCCTATCCTAATAGTTGTGATCCTGATGATGCAATGAGTGATATGATTTTTAAAAATCGCAGCCTATTCTATTGTGATGTAATGTGCTTAGGTTATTATCCAAAACATATGATAAATCTATATGCTTCCGAAGGGATTGTTCTTCCATGGGTAGAAGGAGATAAGGAAATTCTAATGAAAGGGAAAGCAGATTTCATGTCCTATAGCTATTATTACACGATGGTTATTGGTAAGAAAACAGAAGCATTGCGAACGAATCGCGCATCATTTGATACAGGTTATAGAAATCCTTATTTAGAATTATCAGACTGGGGCTGGGCGATTGATCCTGTAGGGTTGCGCTATACTCTTAATGTGTTTATGAATCGTTATCACATGCCTATTTTTGTGGCAGAAAATGGCTTAGGAGCAAAGGATGTATTATGTGATGACGGTAGTGTACATGATTTATATAGGCGATACTATTTCAAGCGTCATGTAGAAGAAATGAAAAAAGCGATTGAAATTGATGGGGTTGATTTATTTGGCTATACAACATGGAGCTGTATTGATTCTGTATCTGCATCTACAGGTGAAATGTCAAAAAGATATGGATTTATTTATGTGGATGTAGACGATCAGGGCAATGGATCCTTTAAACGATACAAAAAAGATAGCTTCAAGTGGTATAAAAAATGCATTGCTTCAAATGGAGAGGATATTGAATAATTAGTATTCAATTCGATTTGATAGGTGAAAATATGTTTCCAAATGAATTTTTGTGGGGTGGTGCATTATCTGCAAATCAGATTGAAGGTGCCTATAGAAAGGCTGGAAAGGGTTTGAATACAGCAGATGTGACGACTTTAGGATCAAGGGAAACAAAAAGGTCTGTTACATATGAAAAAAATAACGAGAAATTTTCTCTGCCACGTTCTAAATTAAATGTAGATAATGCAACTTTCAAATGTTTAGATAATTATTACTATCCAAGTAAGAATGCAATTGATTTCTATCATACATATAAAGAAGATATTCAATTGTTATCGCAATTAGAAATTCGTTCTTTGCGATTATCAATAAATTGGTCAAGATTATACCCGTGTGGGGATGAAAGCATACCGAATAAAGCAGGGATTGAATTTTATCATAAAATTTTTGATGAACTATTAAAATATAAAATAGTGCCTATTGTTACTTTATCTCATTACGAAATACCATTAGGTCTGGTTCATAAATATAATGGTTTTTATAGCAAATGTACAGTTGATTTCTTTATGAACTATGTTAAAACTTGCCTTATTGAATATAAAGACAAAGTTAAATATTGGATTGTATTTAATGAAATAAATGGGATTGAGTATTCTGGATGGCTGAACGCTGGTGTATCTTCAAATAATTCATCTATCTTAGCAATTACGGCAAAAAATATGCTTGTCGCAAACGCGAAGACAGTTGCCCTTGCACATGAAATTAATCCAAGTAATCTTGTTGGTGCAATGGTAGGGTATGCTTTATCATATCCTTATACTTGTAATCCAGAAGATG
>JABUSD010000179.1 GCA_021442845.1 Holdemanella sp. | reverse complement strand
TCCGGTGTTGTGATCTTGATATTTTCCGATGGTCCGTCAATTAAAGTCAATTGATAATGAAAACGCTGCATCAAAGTGCAGGAATCAATCGAATTATCAATTCCTTTTGATAAAGCCTGTTTATGAACGGATAGAATATCGTCCAGCCAGAAGCTCTGTGGGGCTTTGGCTAGTCTTGAATTTTCACGATCGGGTACATAATCGATATGTCCATTATTCTCATCCACCACAAGAATCGTTTCGGTTACTTTTGATGTGGTAATGGCTGAACCATTCTTCTTTACACTGGCAATGTTGTCACTGATCAGTTTTGTATTGATCAATGGTCGTACACCATCATGGATTAACACAATGGATTTCTCATCTTTGGAAATTTCTTTGGCTGCACATAATCCATTATAAATAGATAATTGCCCTGTAGCGCCGCCTGGAACAATCGTCTTTACCTTTTCGATTCTAAATTTATAAATCAGATCCTTCAGATAGTCAATCCATCCTTCTACACATACCACAACAATGCCATCAATCTCTTCATTTCTTTCAAAATGTTCCAATGTATGAATAATAATCGGTTTATTATAGATATCCAGAAACTGTTTCGGACGCTCTTTACTATGCATCCTTTTCCCAACACCTCCGGCAAATATAACAGCTATGTTCATTTTGTTTCTCCTTGTGAAAACTTGATTTCATGTAAAGTATGCTGTGATCCATTGACTCTTTTTTCTACTGGTGGAAGTTCCATATAGTTCTTATATAAAGATTTTAGATAATAGTCATAATCTTCAAAGGCAAGGATTTCCCTTCCTTCAAACATGACTGGTTTTAAATGTTCAATAATTCGCTTTGGCATCAGATCACGATCCGGATAGGCTCCTCCATAAGGGAAGACATAATCCGTATCCTGATTTTCATATTCCATCATAATAGAATTCACCTTTTCAATTAAATAATCAATCGAATAGAATACCGATGCCATCTTCGCTATATGATACGCTGCATAGAAGGCCTTGCTCTTTCCTTCTGGGGCTTTATATCCAGATTTGATGATATACATATTGCGATAGAAGGAAAGCTTTTGCATATTTTTCTTTCTTACCTTTTCATCATTGCTGACTTTATCATAAGGGAAGATATCAATCCAGATTCCCTGTGACATATCAATATGATGGGAATAGTTTTCGGACATGATGGTCCCCTTTTTACGAATCTTTCCAAAGTTCAATCCACACTTCTTTTCTAAGCGGTTATCCTGTAATACATAGGATTCTTTCAATGCCTTGGGAGCAATCTTTACCAATTTCTCATAGTCTTTTCTTGGCATACCTAAATCGATATCATCATCCCATGGAATAAATCCTTTATGGCGAATAGCCCCTAGTAAAGAGCCTCCTGAAATGAATAGAGTCAGATTGTATTCCTTACATACCCGCATCAGTTCATCCAGTATATCCAGTTCTTCCTGCTGCAGTCTTTTTAAATCAAAATTTTCTATCATTTTATTTTTTTCTCCAATATGCCTTGTAATTATGTGGAATTCTTTCATTTTCTGGAGGTGGTGTCATATAATCTCCATAAATGCTTCTTAAGAATTCGTCATAATCTTTAATCGCATACAGTTCTGTATCTTCAAATGGAACCAGTTCAATATCATCCATACATGCCTTTTTAATGACACATGGATATGGCTGTGTCAAATCGGCTACATATTCATTGTCTCCATTGTCATATTTATATTTTTGTATCAGGGCGTTGACTCTATCTACACATTTGTTGTTCTTGTTGGAATAGAAAAGCTTTACAACTTTCTTTCCCCAATAAATCAAAGGCAAATCCTTATGATGGAACTGATAGAACAATGTCAAAGCACGAACCCAGATACGATAGGCTTCATGGAATTTCGTATATTTATCTGGATAGAATCCATCCAGTGGAAGAATATCCAGCCATACACCACTGTTGTCATACTGTTCATTTACATATCCATGATTAATAATTGTATTTGTATCTGTTACACGAGCATAGCATAAATGAAATTTTGGATCGACTTTATAATGAACCAATGCGGTCTGATCATTGATTTTGTTGCCTTTCAAATAGAAATCAACCAGTTTTTCAAAATCAGGTCTTGATACCATAATATCGATATCATTATCCCATGGAATAAATCCCTTATAACGGATCTGTCCAATTAATGTTCCATATGTAATGGAATATTTCACATCATTTTCAACTGCCCATTTATGAAAATCCTTCAACAGTCTTAATCCGACGTCATGAATCTCTTCCATTGTTAATTCTTTTCCTTGTTCCATACAATTAACCTCTCTTTAATAATTTTGTCACCTGATTCATTAAGCTTTTGAACTGTGGTCTTCTTGAGTAGACAAGAAGGACAATCAGAAGACATAATAAACCTGTACATATTGCCTTAACAAATAACATTCCAAAACTGTTGACAACAAGTCTTGATACCGTCATTTTTCCAATGATGATAATGGCAATCATCACAATAAAGTTACAGAACAGTCTAATGAAGAATGTATATACCTTTCTTCCAAAATACTGTTTATATAATAATCTTGGTTCATACCAGATATATGTCAATAAACGGGCAACCGGTGTTGCTAATAAGATACCAGCCATACCCAATGTCTTTGATAACAGAACGGACAATACAATATTAATCATAGCGGCCGCTAACATGATATAGCGTGTCTGTCGATACAATCCTACTGCTTCACGGAATGTGACAACCGGAAGATAGACTGTGCATAGATATAGATTTATAGAAATACCAATCACACATAAATTCGGTATGATAAAATCCGCTCCTAGCCATACTTTTATAAAGTCATCCACCAATAGATATACACAAGGAATCGCAATCGCACAGATGCAGAAACTGATGAACTGCATGAATTCAAAGGTGTTATAGCGATATTCCTCATCTTCCAAAGCAACCAGATTTCCAATGCTAGCCGTTGTTGCCTGAAAGATTAAATCCAGTATATTATTGATTGAAGCGGAAACCAGATAATAATTGGAATAGAATCCAACATAAACCGTTCCAATCAGCATAGAAATCAAAGAGCTATCCGTACCCTTTAGAATGATATTGCTGATCTTATATAAAAATACGGATTTTACATTGGAGAAGATGGATTTCTTACTTTCTTCATCCAGTTCTTCCTGATTATCCAGATAAGGATATTCCTTGATTGCCTTATGACTGACATAGACATTGCATGCAATCGTTGTCAAAAGATTCATCAATAAGAAAATTCCATAACTTTTAAACAACAATAAGAATATCCCTTGTAGAATAATCTTTGATGAATTAAAGACAACTGTAGCCCGTAAACGTATATAATCCTTCTGGGATGCGGTCAATACCGTAATACGATAATAGAGCAGATAGGAGGCTGCCACATTTGTGATCATCAATAGATAATAGAAATATAAATAAGGAACCGGTTTTGCGGTATTGATAATCAAATGCAGGAATGGCATGACACATAAACCAACACCAAAGATAAACAATCCTAAATAAAGATAGATCTTCTTGTAGTAACATGTTAATGCGGTAATCCGCTTAATATCATTTTTCGCAACGGGTTCATAATAGGAATAGACAATAGCGGTATGAATACCTAAATCCGCAATGGATAATAGAGAGATAATGTCTAATAAAGTCCCATTGACACCTAATAATTCAACTCCGATTGTATTGATCATAATCTTGCGGATTACAAATCCTAAGATTAATAATACAATCCAGTTCGCTGAACCAAAAAACATATTTGTCAATGAATTCTTTAATCGGGATTGTGACATGATTTCTCCTTCCTATTTCTCATTTTCTTCTTCGTGAAATTTAATGCTTAGCTTTTGAATTAAATCCTTATTCTTTTCCTTTAGTTTGGAAATCTGAATCGATTGAAAAAATGTAACAATATATAAGAAGAAAATAAATAAGCAGAATATAAAGTTACTTGTCGACATGAATCCAAGCCCTTTGGATATCAAAGTTGGAATCTGCGGAAAAACACTGATAATCAACACTAAAAATGACCAGAT
>JABUSD010000088.1 GCA_021442845.1 Holdemanella sp. | reverse complement strand
AATACGATTCGAAAAGAAAGACAAGCGGAAGTGGATGCTCTGATTCGTGCAGATATTGAACAAGAAGTGAAAGAGCAACTGATGGCAACGATACGAAAAGAAGTTGTTGAAACGATACGAAAAGAAATTGTTGAAGAAGTCAGTGAAACGATACGAAAAGAAGTTGTTGAAGAAGTCAGTGAAACGATACGAAAAGAGGTTGCTGAAGAAATAAAGGCGTAAGTCAGCGAAGAAGCTGAAATGATAGGGGTAGAAAAAGGCAAATTGGAAGCTGCAAATGAAGCTATCTTATCGTTTTCAAAGATTCTTTCAAGCCAACAAATTGCAGAAGTTATGAAATTGGATGTTGATTATGTAGAATCAATTGTTCAATTTAATAAAACAGGAGGAAATTAAAATGGAAAAAGTATGTGAATTTTTAAAGGGTGCTGGTACATATTATTTAGCAACACTGGATGGAGACAAACCAAAGGTTCGTCCTTTTGGTACAGTCAATATCTTTGAAGGCAAGCTTTATATCCAGTCTGGTAAGGTAAAAGATGTATCAAAACAGATTGAAAAGAATAATAATGTAGAAATCTGTGCTATGAACAAAGGGGAATGGATTCGTATTGAAGCTAAATTAATCGAAGATGATCGTTTAGAAGCTAGACAGTCTATGTTAGATGCCTATCCTTCCTTACAGAAGATGTATCAGGCGGATGATGGAAATACAATTGTATGGTATTTATCGGAAGCAACAGCGACTATTTCTTCTTTTGTAAAAGCGCCTGAAGTTATTACATTCTAATGAATACAACCGCATCTTCATGCGGTTGTTTTTTTATAGAAAGGAAGTTACGTATGAAAAAAACTACTATCATTCATAGTATGTACAGCCTTACTAGCAGGATGTGGTTCATAAACAACAAAACAGGAAAGGTTAAGTTTGAAACATTGGTGGATTATTATCGGTTTTTAACTCTTGGTCAAACTCAATATAAAGTTGGAAATACAGTGGGCATTTTAGATGAGAATTGTAATGTCATCATTGAAAGCAATGAGTTTGAAGATATCACAAAACCGATGAAAGGATTATTCTTTGCCAAGAAGATGGAAAATGGCATGTAGTGAGAGATAATTCTGTTTCTGATTATGATTTATATAAAACACCAGACTATAAGGATAGAGGAACGGAATTTACCGCCGATTATGATATGTCTGTAAGAGAAACGCCTTCTAAATCTGGTAAGAAACTAGATAAAATCATTAAAAAAGGGGAAAGTGTTACTGTTTATGAAACAGAAACTATCTCTTTGTTTGAAAAGTGGGGTCGTATTGGTGAAAACGAATGGTTTTGCCTTTTAAATATATCCTTTGTCATAAAAATAGAATATTAAATTGTTTAAAATATGACATAAGTGTATAATAAATATGTGAGGAGATAATGATATGCAAACAGATGAAATTGGAAAAAGAGTAAAAAAACTTCGGACAGAGGGGAAAATCACTCAAGAACAACTTGCTCAATATTTAGGCGTTGATCAAAGCTTAGTCACAAAACTTGAAAATGGAACAAGAAATTTTAATGTCACTATGATTGATAAAATATGTAATCTATTTGGATGCAGTGAGGAATATCTACTAGGAGAAAGTGACTCATATATCCCTCTTCTTTTTTCATTTCGCTCAAATGGCATTGAATTAGAGGATTTAGAGGGTATAGCGACTATGAATAAAATCGCAATGAATATTCAGTATATGAATCGATTGACAGGAGATGATTAAAATGAGATCGCTGCAGGAATTAAATTCGTTAGCTCTTCGTACAAGAAGAATGTTTGGAGAAGATGGATATTCACCAATTGATATTTTCGCGTTGGTGAATGGATGGAAGGACAAGAAAATAACGATTGTGATGTTTCCTTTATCAGATAAGATTAGTGGAATGTGCACTCGCATCGATGATGATATTGTTATTGGAATTAATTCAAACACATCCTATGGTAGACAAAGATTTACCCTAGCTCATGAACTGTATCACGTTTTATATGAGGAGAAATTAAATCGTGTTATATGCGGAATGAGCATACAACAAAATAAATCTGTATCCGAAAGAGAAGCAGATTGGTTTGCTAGTTATTTGTTGATGCCTTATGATTCTTTATTAGATTATCATAATGGTGTTGATGATTGGAATATCAATCAAGTAATAGAATCAGAACAGTTCTATCAGATTAGTCATATGGCAATGTTGTTTCGATTAAAAATGGATAATATGATTTCATCTGAAGCGGCGGAGCAATATCAAGCAATTACTGTTTCAAAGAAAGCGGCTTTTCTCGGATATGATAAGGAATTGTATTTGCCTCGATCAGAGGAAAGACGTTATTTTACGACAGGAGAATATATTCGTAAAGTGGAACTTCTTGCAAAAAAAGATATAATTTCATACGGAAAAAAAGAGGAACTTCTATTGGATGCCTTTAGGGCGGATATCGTATATAACCTTGATGAAAGGGAATGGATAGCAAATGACTAGAGAGTTATTCTTTGATACAGACTGTATATCTGCTTTCTTATGGATAAAAGATACAAATATATTACAGGCATTGTATGGTGGGTATATTGTATTACCTGAACCTGTTTTTCAAGAATTGTCAAACCCTAGGGTGCCTCATCTTAGAAAAAGAGTAGAGGATCTTATTGAAAAAAAAGTAGCGTCTTTAAAGTATATTGAACCAGGAACAAAAGAATATCATTTATATAGAGAATTGCAAAAAGGGAAAAAGGCAATTGGAAAAGGGGAAGCTTCTGGAATTGCACTGGCTGTTATCTATGATGGGATACTTGCTAGTAACAATTATAAAGACATTGCTCCATTCATTAAAATGTATAACTTAAAACATGTAGATACTGGGATGATATTAAAAGAAGCGTATGAAAAGAATATCATAACAGAAAAGGAGGGAAACGATATATGGTGTAAAATGCTTCAACGTAATCGTAAACTTCCCTCTGCTACATTCTCAGACTATTTACACAATTTATAACATTTCATTAATCTTTTCGTTTCTTATGATATTTATACAACATATCCGGTATATTTCTGATAGAAAGGGCATTACATTTTCTTTCAATACATATATTTCCCATAAGAATATGAACCATATAAATAGACTAATTAAAGTAAAAATTTTTAAAGAATTATAATCTTGCAAGTTTATGTACATGATTATGAAACATTCCTATTTGTAGTAAAATATAAACAGTAAGGAAGTGATACTATGAATAAAGAACAAATCATTACATTATTAGATGATAATAAAAAAGAAGTCCACTTTGAAGTATTGGCCGTTGTTCAATATGAAAAGGAACACTATGCCATATTACTTCCATATGGACAGGATGATGGTGTTATCATCTTAAAGATTGAAGAGAATATAGATGGTTCGGAAAGCTATTGTGTTGTAGAAGATGAAAAGATACTAAATGAAGTATTTAGATTGTTTAATGATTAATATATTAAATCAAATGCTTTTTTTAATTCCTCTTTTTCATCAAAGGAACCATCGGATCTAGCCCATGCGATGGCAATACCCATTAAAGCAGACTGGTATACAGTCGTCATAGTAACTGGATCACCTTGACGTATTTTACCTGTCTGCTGTCCTTTCTTTGTGATATTTAATATCAATTTATGTGTTAATTCTCTTCCAGATTCATAATTATCGGATTTATAAGGAGAGAATAAATCAAATCCATTCTGTATATCCGACATGATTAATGGATATAGAACAGAGGGAGTAAGAGCAATTGTTCGATCAATGGAATATTCATATACTTTCCATAACTGTTCTTTTTCATCGGGTATCATTAGAATGTCAATTAACTTTTCTGAGAAATCATCAAATAACTGATTATAGAATTCAAAGGCAATTTCATCTTTATTCGGGAAATGATAATAAAAGGTTCCTTTTGTGATATGTGCATGTTTGCATATATCATTTACGGTTGTATTATCATATCCTTTTTCTTTATATAATTTCATGGCTGTGTTAACGATATCTTTTCTTGTGTTTTTCATATTGAATTCCCTTTTTATACTTTTTTAATAATTCGTATAAATGCATTTATAC
>JABUSD010000202.1 GCA_021442845.1 Holdemanella sp. | reverse complement strand
TGTTTATTGTTATACGGATGAAGAATTAGCTGAATATGAAGATGAATATGGCGATGAAGAATACTGGGATGAAGATGTAGATTATGAAGAGTACGATGAGTACTACGATGACTAGGAGTTGATCATCTTGCGTAAGATTCCAATGAGAAAATGTGTTGTTACACAGGAAAGATTTCCAAAGAAAGAACTAATCCGTGTTGTTCGTACACCAGAAGGAGATGTCATTGTTGATCCTACTGGTAAAAAGAATGGACATGGAGCCTATGTTCAAAAAAGCAGTGAAACAATTGAATTAGCGAAAAAGAATAAAGCCTTGAATCGTGCTTTGGAATGTGAAATCCCGGCAAGCATCTATGATGATTTAATGGGATATGTCAATGAATAAGATTACAAATCTTTGTCAGTTAGCTTTCCGAGCTGGAAAGGTAAGTGTAGGAGATGCCCTCATTCCAAGCATTCAATCAAAAAAAGCACAAATTGTTTTATATGCCAAATCGTGTGGAAACAACCGAAAAAAGAAATTAAATGATAAATGCAAATTTTATAACATACCTTGTTACGAATTGAATGATGAAATATTTTCAAATATATCACATCGTTCAATTCAATCTCTTGCGATTACGGATAAAGGATTTGCAGTCGCAATTCAAAAAGAAATGAAAGGATTGGTGATTTGATGGCACAAAACAATGCAAACAATAAGAAGAAAAAACCTGGGGGAAATACATATAAAGGAAAACCTCAGAATAAAAACTTCCGCAATGCACCTAAAAAGGAAGAAGCTGTAAAAGAAATTAAATACAGTGAACCTCTTACTGTAGGACAATTGGCGAATTTAATGAAGAAGCCTTCTTCTGCAATTATCAAATTCCTATTCATGATGGGAAATATGTCAACAATCAATACGGTTTTATCCGATGATGATATTGAATTAATCTGTATGGAATTCGGTATTGAAGTGACAAAAGAAGTTATTATCGATGAAGACAATATTGAAGAACAGCTGGAAGCTATGAAAGAGGACGAATCCAAGATGGTATCACGTCCACCAGTTGTAACAATCATGGGACACGTTGACCATGGAAAGACAACGCTTCTAGATACAATTCGAAAGACAAATGTAACCGGTGGGGAATTCGGTGGAATTACACAGCACATCGGTGCTTACCAGGTTTCTTTAAAAGGAAGAAAGGTTACCTTCCTGGATACACCAGGACACGAAGCTTTTACAGCCATGCGTGCTCGTGGTGCGCAGGTAACCGATATCGTTATTATCGTTGTTGCTGCAGATGATGGTGTTATGCCACAGACAAAGGAAGCCGTTGACCACGCTAAGGCAGCTGGTGTTCCAATTGTAGTTGCTGTCAATAAGATTGATAAGCCAGGCGCAAAACCAGATCGCATCATGTCCGAAATGGCTGAATTAGGTATCATGCCAGAAGAATGGGGTGGAGATACAATCTTCACACAGGTATCTGCAAAGACAGGGGAAGGTGTTGCTGACCTATTGGAAACAATGCTTCTAGTTGCTGATATGGCTGAATTAAAGGCAAATCCAGAGCAGCTGGCATCGGGTACTGTTGTTGAAGCGAAGCTGGATAAAGGTCGTGGACCCGTGGCAACATTACTAGTACAGCGTGGAACGCTTCACTTTGGTGATAATGTTGTCGTTGGTACATCTTATGGACGTGTTCGTAGAATGTCAAATGACAAAGGAATGGAAATCAAAAAGGCTGGACCTTCTATGCCAGTGGAAATCATCGGTTTAAATGATGTTCCAAGAGCAGGGGATGTCTTTATGACATACGATTCCTATAAGAAAGCCCAGGATATTGCCCAATCTCGTTTAGAAAAACAGATTCTAAAGGAAAGAAATCAGACTTCTGCCATGTCACTAGAGGATTTAGCACGTAAGATTGATGAAGGAAACATGCAGGAAATCAATGTATTGATTAAAGCCGATGTACAAGGATCTGCAGAAGCATTAAAAGCTTCTATGGAAAAACTGGAAGTTGAAAGCGTACGTATCAATGTCATCCGTTCAACCGTCGGAACTATTTCTGAATCCGATATCATGTTGGCAAGTGCTTCGAATGCTTTAATTTATGGTTTCAACATCCGTCCAACTGCTGCAATCCGTAAAAAGGCAGAAGAAGAAGGTGTCGATATCCGTTTGCACAATATTATTTACAAGGCATTGGAAGAATTAGAAAACGCAATGAAAGGTATGCTGGCACCAGTCTTTGAAGAAGTTGTCATTGGACAGGCAGATGTACGCCAGATCTACAAGGTATCCAAGGTAGGTACAATTGCTGGATGTATGGTTACCGATGGTTCGTTAAAACGCGATTGTAAAGTTCGTTTAATTCGTGAAGGTATTGTAATCTATACAGGTAAATTAGGTTCTTTAAAGCGTTTTGAAAACGATGCTAAGGAAGTTAACCATGGATTTGAATGTGGTGCTACAATTGAAAACTTCAATGATATTAAGGTTGGCGATACAATCGAAGCCTTTGAAGATCAGGAAGTATAAACTATGACAGTTAAAAATGAACGTTTTGATACGATTCTACTAAAGGAAATATCCAATATTCTCCAATTTGAATTAAAGAATCCAAAGCTAGGCTTTGTCACAGTAACGGATGTACAATGTACAAGAGATTTATCTTTGGCAAAGGTCTATGTATCCTTTTTAGGAAAGCAGGAAAGAAATGATGCAGGTTTAAAGGTATTAAACCAATCGAAAGGATTTATCCGTTCTACTTTGGCAAAACGCATCAAAAAAAGAAAAACACCTGATTTAGTTTTCATTCAGGATACATCGTTAGCACAAGGAAATCGTATTGAAAATATTATTCGTAATTTAGATAAAGTGGACCAGGATTAGGTTCACTTTTATGATAGTGAAAACAGTTATTTTTTTGTATAATAGGTTCGAGGTGAGGGAACATGTTATTTTTTAGAAACGATTATGGACAAGGGTGTGTAGAGGAAATTCTAAACATTCTTCGTGATATAAATGATGAAAGCATTTCTGGTTATGGAATTGATCCAATCAGTGAACAAGCAATAGCCATGATTAAAACAAAAATGCCAGATGTGAATGTCGATGTTCATTTCATTGTTGGAGGAACATTAACCAATCAGACCATTATCAAACATGTATTGCGTCCTTATGAAGCAGTCATTGCCTGTGATTCAGGTCATGTTGCTGGACATGAAACAGGTGCGATTGAAGCAACAGGACATAAAGTCATTACGGTAAAGAATATCAATGGTAAATTGGATGCATCATGCATCAGACCGGTATTTGAAGAACATATGTTAACGTATGAACATCTTGTATATCCAAAACTTGTTTATATCTCAAACGCAACCGAATTTGGTACTGTCTATACAAGAGAAGAATTACAGGCAATCCGTAGAGAATGCGATCGTTTAGGTTTATATTTAATGATGGATGGCGCAAGATTAGGATCCGCTTTAATGTCAGGGGTAGATTATGATTTGAATGATCTGGCAAAATGGTGTGATGTTTTCTATATTGGTGGTACAAAGAACGGCGCTTTGATGGGAGAGGCAGTTGTCATTACAAACGATGCATTAAAGCCATTCTTCCGTTTTAATTTAAAACAGAATGGTGCCATGATGGCAAAAGGATGGCTATTAGGCGTACAGTTCTTAGGTTTGTTTAAAAATGATGCCTTCTATCAATGTGCAAAACATGCCAATAATTTAGCCGGACGTCTACAGGATGTATTAGTGGAATTAAAATATCCAATGTATATGTTAAGTGATACAAACCAGATTTTTCCAGTTGTCAATAAAGCACAGTTTGAATATCTTCAACAGAATGTTTCCTTTGAAACATGGGAAGTGCGACAAGAAGATGAAATTGTCATTCGTTTCGTTACGAGCTGGCATACAACCGAAGCTGAAGTGGACGAACTGATTGAAATCCTAAAGGAAGCCATTAAACTTTAAAATAGGAATCCTAACAAGAATTAAATTGTTAGGATTTTTTGTTTATCCATAAAAATCCTTTGTTTCTTATATAATTCAAAAATTCTTTAAATTTTATCCATCTTTTTTATCACTTTTTCTCCTTTTCTAAGAATAGATTAATAGAGAAGTT